>JAKADE010000408.1 GCA_021820785.1 Pseudomonadota bacterium | reverse complement strand
GCCGCAAGACGGTCCATGGACCGGTGCAGGAGCCGTACTTCGCACCCAGGTGGCGAGCCGTGGTGCTCGCCGCCGGCATCATCCTCTGCGTGGCACTCATCGCAAACCTCCGGTGACTCGAACCGGCCCAAGCCGCCGGCGCTTAGAGTCGCTCCGCGGCGATGCGCAGCCCGAGCGCGATGAACAGTACTCCAAGTCCCTTGTGCAGCCACCGGGAGACCGAGACATTGCGGCGCAAGGTTGACGTGATGTGATCCGCCCACCAGACGATCAGGAGGTTCGTCGGCAGTGCAATCACGCTCACCGTCAGGCCAAGCACGAGAATCTGCAGTTCCGGATGGGGTGCCTGGCGATCAACGAATTGCGGCAGAAGCGCGAGAAAGAACAGCGCAACCTTGGGATTGAGTACGTCGCTGAGGAATGCCTGCCACAGGATCGTCCGCGCGCGCAGTGGTCCTGGTGACGCGCCGATCGCGAGCGGTCTCTGTTTGCGCCGCAGTGTGCTGATGCCGAGATACACCAGGTAGGCCGCGCCAGCCCACTTTACGACCGTAAATGCGGTGGCCGAGGCGGCGAGAACCGCCGAGAGCCCCAGCACCGCGGCGGTAATGTGAACGTAGCCGCCGAGATTGGACCCGATGGCCGAGAGCATGCCGGCCCGGCGACCCTGCGCAATGCACCGCCCCAGCATGTACAGCATGTCGGGACCGGGCACCAGGATGAGCACGACCGCGGCCGCAACGAACAGCAGGTAGTTATGCATGCTCATCATCGCTTTGCCATCGGCCCGTGCAGCCTGCCGTTTAGCGTCTGGTCTGCAGTACCCGCGGGTCGACGTTCACCGGGAAGCGCAGGGGTACAAGGGTGTACCAGGCGAACGCAACCACGGGCGGACCCATCATCAAGACGACGCCGATCAATAGCGCAATATTGAGGCCTTGACGGGCTGAGACCGCCAGCACGGTTCCCACGCCGACCGTGAGCGCGCACAGAATCGTCGGTAGATTTGTCTCTCGAACCCGGCGCTGCGCAAGCACAGCCCAGGCCGCGGCGGTGAACGCCAAAGACGTGGCGAGCATCGCGCAAGATCCGAGATAGATCTCCTGCCCATCAATCCACCCCAAAACCCCGGCGGCCAGGGACGCACTCGCCCAGATTGCAACGGTTCCGAGCTGCACCCTGAGGGTACTGGCGATAAATGCCCGCTTGATGAGCCGCGGCGCGGGCCACTGGGGCGCGAGCCACAGCAAGGCCTGTTCATGCGCCGACCCGAGCCATCGCCGCAAGATGTGCTGCACATGAGCCACGATGCTCATGCAGCAGACCGCCGTCACACACGTGTACGCCAACGGGTTCCGCGTTTGCCGATGCAGCAGCTGCCAGGCCGCCAGGACTGCCAGTGCGATGCCGAAGCCATAGAGTTTGCCGCGCCAGTTCGTCTTGATGCCGTAGCCCAGCCCGACCGCCAGCAGCGCGGGAACATGCCGGTCGCCATGAAGGCCCTCAGCGCCCGGCTGCACTGCGAAGGCCCTGGCGCCCGGCAGCGCCTCCGGTCGCATCATGTCCTGCGTCGGCACCGAGCGATGACGGCGCTCATGTCTCGCATCCGCCAACTTCGTGTTTTCGAAGCCAGCGCCTCGCTCGATCTTCCCGGGCAGATCGAACCATTGCCACAGGACCAAACCGCTTGCCACGACCCCGAGCGCCTGAACCGCCGGCAGGTGCACCCAAGGTGAGCGCGGCAGCATCTGGGCGCCCAGCATGAGCAGAAGGATCGCGATGCCGCGGTAACTGGCAGATACAATCCCGGCGCTGGTCGCAACTGCAACCGCCGCGACCGCCCCAAGTGGCGGGGCGCCGACGAGAATAGCCAGGACTACCGGCGCCGCGGCAAAGATGACGAGGAAGCTGATCTGCACACTGCGCATGACGCGCGCGTGATCCGGCAACGCAATGATGCTCGCTTCGCGTGAGAACCGCACGATGCGCTCTGTCAACACCGCCGCAAGTCCCCCTACCGCGAATGCTGCCAGCAGGGCGGCGCCAACTGCGCCTTTGATCGCACCGAACTTCACGATCAAGAGCGCGGCGGCCGCGTAGAATAGGAGGAGCAGGACCAAAATCATTGGCCTGTAGAACAGCAGGCGCCACATACGGCCCACCGAGCGCATCACTGCATCCACTCCGACGCGAGGGCCTCGACATCCAATTCATCTACGCCGACCCGTATCGGCACCGGCATCGCTGCCGACAGCGCTGCCGCGTCATCGCGCGCCACCACGGCTGTACGAGATCCGTCGCGTAGCTTGCGAACCATTGCCGCGCGGGGAATCGGCAGCTGCTCGAGGGCCAATTCGTCACCCTCGAGGGTCACCCGTACGCGAGACCGGAACCACGCGACGGTTTCCATGAGCGCGATCTTTCCACCGGCGAGAACTGCAAATTGGGAACAGAAGCGCTCGAGATCTCCGATGAGGTGGGACGAGAAGATCACCGTCAGCGGCCTGCGCTTGCGCTCGTTCGAGAGTTCGTCGATGACGGCAATTCGGGTGGCCGGATCGAGGCTCGCGATCGGCTCATCGAGCACCAGAAGCTCTGGACGGGTCGCGAGGGCCCGCACGATGGACAGGCGCTGTTGCTGCCCGGGAGACAGAACACCAATCGGGGTCGCCAGCGCCAGCTTCCAACGGGCGGCGAGATCCTGGGCATAGTTCCAATCGAACGCGGGATAAAAGGTCGAGACGTAGCGCAGCATGGCCTTGCCGGTGAGCCAGGCAAACTGGCCGGGTTGCTGTGGGACGTAAGCGATTTGCGCACGGACCGCCGGCGGCAGTGATGCGGATGGCTCGCCAAGGACGGTGCAACGTCCGCCGTCCACGGCCAGCAGGCCGAGCAGCGATCTCAGGAGCGTCGTCTTCCCCGCGCCATTGGATCCCAGTAAACCGATCGTCTCGCCACGCTCGATGGTCAGATCCAGGTGATCGAGGACCAACTGGTGGTTGAAGATCTTCTTCAGACCTCGCGCGGTGATCGCAGCGTTCTCAGACATCCGGCGGCCTCCTGCGCAGCGTTCGTGTTCGAGTTCGAGCTGCAGCCTCTAGAATCCTATCTTGCTCGCAAAATGTACAGCGACAGCAATGTCATCATCCCGGATGCCGGTGCGCCTCCATGCGGCTGAGAAATGGAATGAAATGAACGACTTCAGGCGTTGATGCCTGTCGTGCCATGCAATTGCTGAGAAATGAGGCGCGACGCCCCGTACGACAGCGTCGCGCCTCATCTCGATCCACGAATGCACTACCGTCATCCGACTCATCTCGAGATATGTCAACTGGCGATGTGTGCCCACATCGAGGCCCAAGCCGGGAAGCGCATCGACATAACGAAGTGCGTACCCGGCTGCGAACTCCAGAGGCGATCCGCCGGTCAGGATGATTTCACGTCCCGCACGCCACACTCGAGGATACGCCGGATGACCGACTGCCCGGACCCGTCGCTCAAGTGCACCCTATCCTAAAACAACCTGTCAAAAGCGCATGCTCAGGACAAGAGTTGAGCCAAAGCCCCACGAGCCGAGATGGGGATTCATCCGCGAAGAACTCGCGCGCCCTGCAACGGGATCAGGCAAACGGAAGATCGTCACGAAGCGCAATTCCAGTTGCACCGCGTCGGTCGTGACGCGGCGCACCTGCGAAACATACTCAGTACTTGGCGGCCTTGCACACGCCGACGCGATGGCCCGTGGCGGAGATCTTCACCAGGACGGGAGGAATGGGCACGGGAGAGCCCATGATGCGCTGATGCACGGTTCCATCGATGGTGATCTGGCTGCCTTTGTTACTGGGTGCGA
>JAKADE010000407.1 GCA_021820785.1 Pseudomonadota bacterium | reverse complement strand
ACCTGGAGCCCGCCCGTGACGGTGCGGCGCTCTCGGTCAAGGCGCTGCGCAGGCTCGCGCCGGCCCGGCGGCGCAATGCGCTGCGCCTGTGGATCGGTTCGCACGGGGTCCCGCTGCCCGATGCCCGCCGGCTCGAGGAGATCGCCGGTCCGGTGCTCGAGGCGCGCCCCGATGCGCATCCCGAGGTCCTCTGGGGCGGCACGCGACTGGTGCGCCACGCCGATCTGATCTGGATCGAACCGCTCGCCGCGCTGTCGGGTCCGTTGCGCCCCGGGGCCGAGGTGCCCTGGGACGTGCGGGCCGCGACGCGCTGCGAACTGCCGGGCGGATGCGGCGTGCTCGAACTTAAGGCCGATGCGCACGGACCGCTCGATCTGGATGCCCTCGGCACGTCGCTCACCGTGCGCTGGCGCAGCGGCGGGGAGCGTCTGCGCCTGCGGCCCGGAGGGGTGCGCCGCGCGCTGAAGAGTCTGCTGCAGGAGGCGCGTGTGCCGCCGGCGGAACGGGCCTGCCTGCCGCTCGTCTATCACGGGGATACGCTGCTCGCGGCGGGCGATCTGTGGCTCGATGAGAGCGTGCGCGCGCGACGCGGCGCACGCCGTCGCGCGCGGCTGCTCTGGAAGAAGACACCCCACGCCGGCCGCTGATGTGCTAGTCTGCATGCCCGTCGTTCATGCAGCCATGAACACCCGGCAGCGGTTCCAACGGCGGTTCACCTAAACTCACGATTTATATGACGCGATTCGTATTCGTCACCGGCGGTGTCGTATCCTCGCTGGGCAAAGGTATTGCCAGTGCATCGCTCGGCGCGATCCTCGAGGCGCGCGGCCTGAAGGTCGCCATGGTCAAGCTCGATCCGTACATCAACGTCGATCCGGGCACCATGAGTCCCTTCCAGCACGGCGAGGTGTTCGTCACCAGCGACGGCACCGAAACCGACCTCGACCTCGGGCACTATGAGCGCTTCGTGCGCACCACCACGGGGCGCAACAGCAACTTCACCACCGGCCGGATCTACGAACGGGTGATCGCCAAGGAGCGCCGCGGCGATTATCTCGGCGCGACGGTGCAGGTCATTCCGCACATCACCGATGAGATCAAGCGCAGCATCCAGCTCGGCGCCGAAGGGGCCGACGTGTGCATGGTCGAGATCGGCGGCACGGTCGGTGACATCGAGTCGCTGCCGTTCCTCGAGGCGATCCGCCAGATGGGCGTCGAGTTCGGGCACAGCCGCTGCGTCTATCTGCATCTGACCCTGGTGCCGACCATCGGCGGCTCCGGGGAGATCAAGACCAAGCCGACGCAGCACTCGGTGAAGGAACTGCGCGGCATCGGCATCCAGCCCGACGTGCTGCTGTGCCGCTGCAAGCATCCGTTGCCGGACGAGCAGCGCCGCAAGATCGCGCTGTTCACGAACGTCGAGGAACGCGCGGTCATCTCCGCGGTCGACGCCGAGGACATTTATCAGATCCCGATGCTGCTGCACGAGCACGGTCTCGATGACATCGTGGTCGGCAAGCTCGGCCTCGACGTGCCTCCGACCGATCTTGCCGAGTGGCGCCAGGTGGTCAATGCCAAGGCCAACCCCGAGGGGCAGGTCGACATCGCCATGGTCGGCAAGTACGTGCAGATCCGCGACTCGTATCTCTCGCTGCACGAGGCGCTGATGCACGGCGGGCTGAAGACGCGTACCCGCGTCAACATCCACTACATCGAGTCAACCGACGTCGAGACCCAGGGCACGCATGCACTGAAGGGCATGGACGCGATCCTCGTGCCGGGCGGGTTCGGCGAGCGCGGCATCGAAGGCAAGATTCTCGCGGCGCGGTACGCGCGCGAGCACGGCGTGCCGTACCTCGGCATCTGCCTCGGCATGCAGGTGGCGATCGTGGAGTACGGCCGGCACGTGCTCGGACTCGCCGGTGCCAACAGCACCGAGTTCAACCGCGCCACACCCCACCCGGTGATCGCGCTGATCAGCGAGTGGCAGGACCAGGCGCGCGGCATGCAGACGCGCGACGAGGCGTCGGGCAAGGGCGGCACCATGCGCCTCGGGGCGCAGGAGATACTGCTCGGGCCCGGCACGCGCGCGCACGACGTGTACGGCAAGGACCTGATCCTCGAGCGGCACCGGCACCGCTACGAGTTCAACAACAATTTCCTCGAGCGCTACCGCGATGCGGGGCTGCGCTTCTCGGGCTTCTCGCGCGACGGGCTGGTCGAGGTGATCGAGCTGCCGAACCATCCCTGGTTCGTCGCCACGCAGTTCCATCCGGAGTTCACTTCCACGCCGCGCGACGGGCACCCGCTGTTCAGCGGGTTCATCCGCGCGGCGCGCGAGAAGCGCACCGCCGAGCTGCCGCAGGCCGCGCTCGCCTGAAGGCCACGGGCATGCAGCTCGCCGGGGCGCACATCGGGATCGACCAGCCGCTGCTCGTGATCGCAGGTCCCTGCGTCATCGAGAGCGAGACGCTGGTGCAGGAGGTCGCCGGGCGGCTGCGCGAGATCACGCAGCGGCTCGCGCTGCCGTTCGTGTTCAAGTCCTCCTTCGACAAGGCGAACCGTTCCTCGAAGAAGAGCTTCCGCGGCCCCGGACTCGAGCAGGGCCTGAAGGTGCTCGACGGCGTGCGTCGCACCTTCGGCGTGCCGGTGCTCACCGACGTGCACGAGGACACGCCGCTCGCGGAGGTCGCCGCGGTGGTCGATGTGCTGCAGACCCCGGCGTTTCTCTGCCGGCAGACGAATTTCATCCTGAACGTGGCCGCCTGCGGCAAGCCGGTCAACATCAAGAAGGGCCAGTTCCTCTCCCCCTGGGAGATGCGCAACGTGGTCGAGAAGGCACGCTCGACCGGCAACGAGCAGATCATGGTGTGCGAGCGCGGCTTCAGCTTCGGCTACAACAACCTGGTGGCCGACATGCGCTCCCTCGCGGTCATGCGCGAATGCGACTGCCCGGTGATCTTCGATGCGACCCACTCGGTGCAGCTGCCGGGCGGACGCGGGGAGAGTTCCGGGGGACAGCGCGAGTTCGTGCCGGTCCTGGCCCGCGCCGCGGTGGCGGCGGGCGTCGCCGGGGTGTTCATGGAGACGCATCCGGACCCGGCGCGGGCGCTGTCCGACGGGCCGAACGCCTGGCCGCTCGATCGCATCGAGCCGCTGCTGCAGACGCTCAAGGCGCTGGATGCGGCCGCCAAGGCCCGACCGTTCGAAGAGACTTTGCTGGCACAAGATAGGAAGTGAACGATGAGCCGAATCGCCGACGTCCGCGGCCGTGAAATCCTCGATTCCCGTGGCAACCCGACCGTCGAGTGCGACGTGATCCTCGAGTCAGGGGCGCGGGGGCGCGCCGCAGTGCCGTCCGGCGCCTCGACCGGCACGCGCGAGGCGGTGGAGCTGCGCGACGGGGACAAGAAGCGCTACCTCGGCAAAGGCGTGCTGAAGGCGGTCGAGCACGTCAACACCGTGCTGAAGCAGGCCGTGCGCGGCATCGATCCGCGCGATCAGGCCGCGCTCGATGAGAAGATGATTGCGCTCGACGGCACCGAGAACAAGGGCCGTCTCGGCGCCAACGCCATTCTCGCCATCTCGCTCGCCAGCGCGCACGCGGCGGCGAACGAGGCCGGGGAGCCGTTGTACCGGTATCTCGGCCAGACGCTCTGCGCCGGACGCGAGCCGGTGATGCCCGTGCCGATGATGAACATCATCAACGGCGGGGCGCACGCCAACAACAGCCTCGACATCCAGGAGTTCATGATCCTGCCGGTCGGGGCGCCGAGCTTCCGCGAGGCGCTGCGCTACGGCGCGGAGGTGTTCCACGCGCTGAAGAAGCTGCTCAACGAGCGCGATCTGGCCACCTCGGTCGGGGACGAGGGGGG
>JAKADE010000406.1 GCA_021820785.1 Pseudomonadota bacterium | reverse complement strand
GGAGTCGAGCGGATCGGCCGTCAAGCTGACCATCACGCACACCATGGCCCGCGAGGGTTCGAAGCTGATCACGGCGGTGTCCGGCGGTTGGCCGAAGATCCTCTCCAACCTCAAGTCGCTGCTCGAGAGCGGCGAGGTGGCGCTGACGTCGAAGGAATTTCCCAAATGAGTGCGGCTGCCGCCCCTTGCGGGTGTGGGGTACCAGGGAACGGCTGAGTGCTGCGCCCTCCTGGGGTGCCGCTCGTGCGGTGGGTGCGCACAGGGCCTGGCGGGCCGGCCCTGTGGGTTCAAGTCAGGCGCGCGGAGATTCCGACGGCCGCGGCTCGTGGATGCCTCGACGGGCCAGCGGGAGGATGCGCAAGCCCGGCAGGTCGGCAAAGTCGGCCGAGTTGAGTGTCAGCAGTGTGTGGCCGTGCTCAATCGCTTGTGCTGCGATCCACAGATCGTTGTAGCGCGGTCGCGGTGAGCGTCCGGACAGTTTGACGGTCGCTGCAAGCACGCCAAAGGCCGCCGCCGTATGGGATGTGACCGGTAGGATCGGTCGATCCTCGATCTGACGGAGGTAGGCGGCCCGCCGTGCGCGCTCGGCAGGATCGGCACACACTTCGGCGCCGAACCGGAGTTCTCCCAGGGCGATCACGGATGTGAAAACGGGTTCCTCGCCCGCGGCATCGATGACCGCCTGGCGATCGAGCTGGCCGGCAGCAAGCGCTACCCAGATACAGCTGTCAAAGATCACGCCCAAGGATCACGTGCCGCTTCGTCAAACGCACCTCGCGAGTCCTCGAGCCAGGCCGCGGCTTGCTTTGCCGTGAGCATGGGCTGCAAGTCAGCAAGCGCCTGCGCGGCAGTCATGCGTCGCTCGGGTGGGACAATCTGCGCGATCACGATGTGATTGCGCTCGATCCTCACGGTCTCTCCAGTGCCGGCAACGACATCCAGGATTTCTCGCGTCTTGCGAGCAAGCGATGTGGCGCTGATGGTTTGCACGGATGATGCTCATTGATAAACGTATGCATACGTATAATACATAAAAACTGTATACACGTCGAGGGCGTCTCGGGATTCCGGTGCGCATCAGTGTCCCTGTCGTCCGCGCGACTGGACGCGTGAGGGTGCGCTTCGCGGGCGGACCGGAGCGTATCCGTGTGCTTGATGGCCGGGCGCTGGCATTCCGGTCCTCATCCCATTCGCCCTGCGCGAACCCCGGTTCAGCGCTCATCCGGCGGGATGCGCATGCGCAAGCGACGTCGCGGCGGTCGGCCTGCAAAGCCGGGTCAATGGCCGGGTGATCGCGGTCCAGAACGGTGCCGCGAGGGCCTCTGGTATGCGCGCGAGACCAGAGCCCTTCGAGGGGATGTGCGTGTGCTTCGGCTGAAATCCGGCGGTGGCCGTGCTCACTCGTCGGGCATCGCCGCCTGCTCGAAAAGAAGCGTTGCCCGGACCGCACCGTCCGGGCAACGCCCCGCGGGTGCTTACTCAGAAGCTCGCGGTCAAAGTGAGATACCAGGTGCGGGGAGCGCCCGGGAAGGCGAGTACCGCGCCCGTTCCGGTGTTGTACAAGCCTCCCGCGGTCACGTATTCAAAGGCGTTGTAGCGCTTGTCGGCGAGATTATCGACCTCGATGGTCGCCTTCAGGTCGCGTACGCCGTCGGCCCAGGACGTCGGGAAATCGACGCTGGTGGAGAAATTCAACAGACCGTAGCTCGGTATGTTGACGTTGCTGGTATCGATGGTCTGTCCATTGACTCCGACGTACGAGTCGGAATTGAACGCGCCGGCTGCGGTGATATTGTTGTTGTTGTCGAACGCGTACTGCGAACCGGTGCGCAGGTACGTCAATCGCGGCTCTATCAGAACGCTGCCGACGTGCCCTATGTAGTACATGCCGAAGCTCATATTCGAAGTCGGCGTGTAGGGGATCGGCACATTGTGATAAATGATCGTGCTGCCGTCGGGGTTCGTGTTCCCGTTCAGGTAATTCTTGAATTTCGCGCTGACGATGCCGATATTGGCGAAGACGTAGAAATTGTGCACCGGCGAGGCGTCGCCGAAGATGTTCACCCCGTCGTACGTCGAGGAAGCGTACGCGAGCAGTGCGCCGCCGCTCGCGAGTGCGGTGGGGATGGTCTCGTGCGAGTAGTCCAGGTGAGAGTAGCTGACGTCGAGCTCCATGTCGGTCACGGGGCCCCAGCGCCGCTTGTGGATCTTCAGCCCGACGATCGTGTCGGTGCCTTTTTCCAGATGCACATTCTGCGCAGGGATGACCACATACGGTCCCGTGCCACCGCCATTTTCCGGGTACCGGTAGGACCAGCCGTAGTTCGCATAGAAGGCGAGCCACCGCAAGGCCCGCCAGTTCACGCCGACGAACGGTTCAGCGCGGAAAAAAGTCTTGTGGGCGGTGGGCGACGGATTGACGGTCAAGCAATTCGGATCGGGATTGATCTGACTGAGGTCGCCGCAAGGATTGTACTGAGTGGCGAGCGGAAATACGGACGTCTCGTTCGGGTAGAAATCCATGCTGTAGCTGACTTCCCGCACGCCCGGGGTGATGCTGAGGGTCGAGATCGGCTTGATCGTGTCCTGCACGAACAGGTCGGCGTTGAGCTGGTTGAAGATGTCGCTGTCGTATTGGCCATTCGGCGCGCTCGGCGAGCCGTACAGATTCGGCGGCGGGGTCGGGCCCGGGGAGACGGTCTCGGCGAAGGTCTGATACGGATAATACAGCTGCTCCTGCGAATAGTATTGACTGAACTGCAGGTAGCCGCCAGCCGCGACGTCATTGTACGGCAGATGGAACGCAAGAGTCAGTTTGTCACCGAATACGTGTGTCGAGGGACGGTTGATTTCCCAGCTCGACTGGTTCGGCGGCAGATAGTCATGCAGCGGCGTGAAGTGCAGTCGGTGTTCGTGGTAGAAATACACCACATTGTGCACCGAGGTGATCTTGGACAGCCGGACGTTGAGCTTGCTCCAGAGCATCTCGATGGCGTTCGTGTCGAGTTTCCAGTTCACCGCGTAGGGCAGCGTGGTGTAGAAGCCGGTGGTCTGTTGACTGAATAGCGGCCCCGGAGTGGTCGGTCCGGTCAGGTACACGCCCGGAATGGGGCTCACCGGGATGGTAAATGGACGCTGAGCACTGGAGCGCGAAACGTAGGCGCCGATGCTGAAGTCACCGTCACCGTCGGCAAACGAGTGGCGCGTCTTGATGTAATAGGCGTAGTTGTAGCTCGGGTTCTTGTAACCGTCCGAGCCCTGCATGAAATTATTCGCATCGTTCCAGCCGCCGGCGATGACGGTACGCCAGCCGTCGAGATCACCCGTTTGCACATCGAATGCGACGTTCTTGGTCTGGTAGCTGCCGTAGGTCACGGCGACGTCACCGCCGAATTTCGCACTCGGCTGCAGAGGGACGAAGTTCAACGAGCCGCCGATATTGGTCCACCAGCGGTCTTTGGGCTGTCCCGGTCCGTAGGTGACATTGATGGTCTGCAGGATCGAGGTCTGCGGAATCAGCGTCGCCTGCCAAAGATCGTTGCCGGGGTTGTTCATGGGGATGCCATCGAACGTCGGCTGCACGCTGCCGTTGTCGGGATTGCCGCCGGAATATCCGGCCCAGCCGATTTTGATGCCGTTGATGCTGATCGTGGATTTCTGCGAGCCGGTCGCGCCGTAGGAGGAGACGCTGACGCCGGGTACCAGCATCATCGCCTGGGCGACGCCGCCGACACGGCTGCTGGCGCGGATCTGGTCCTGGTCGAGGGTCTTGACCGTTTCGCTGCTGACGAAGTCCTTCTTGTGCCGCTGGATGCGCGCCGTGACGAGGATTTCGTTCAGGGTGGCGATCGACGCCGGGCCGGCCGATGCCGCTGGTGCCGGGCTCGGC
>JAKADE010000013.1 GCA_021820785.1 Pseudomonadota bacterium | reverse complement strand
CCCGCTGCGCGCTGTTCGATACCCCGGCCTTCACACGCAATATCGAGACCCTCTTCCAGCAAATGTACGACCGGCACCACGCCGGACTGCCTCCAGAGCATCTCAATCCCCCGGAATCCGCCCACAAAACCCGAACAATCTGAGTTCTACCCAGGCCCCGACTCCCGGTACCCATCCGGAAATGCGACATAATTCATCGCGAATCACCGCATCGCCCGCTATCGTGCCGCCATGAGCAACGCGCCATTCACAGCCATACTGCCAGCTACTCCGCCCGATAAGGAGCTGCGCCGGCAAGTCTCTCCTCCGATGCTCTATCGGCACAACGCGCCACGCCTATCCACCCCGATGCTCCCCTTCTGCGACCCGGTGTCAGGCATGGCGCGCATGACCGGGAGCGTCGCAATGGGGTAGCGAAGGAAGGGAGAAACCAGAGCCCCTATGGCCTGATGGGAGGCCACGGCTTGAGGGCACTCCCGCCCGGATTCCGACACGGATTTGACACACTTCGTACCTGTCAACACCGACCAAGGTCTTCCATGAGCCAACCCCTCGTTTCAATTCTAATCCCGGCATTCCGGCCTACCTGGCTCGACCTGACGATCTCCAGCGCGCTCGCGCAAACGGTCGGGGATTTCGAACTTCTGATCAGCGACGACAGCACCAGCCAGGATGTCCAGTCCGTGGTATCCAAATGGCGGGACCCGAGAATCCGCTACATGCGCAACCCGCGTCGCGGACAGCCAGGCTCGAACCGCGACAACCTGATCGCCGAAGCCCGGGGAAAGTACCTCAAGTTCCTATTCGACGACGATTTTCTATTTCCTCACTCGCTCCAACTCCTCCTGACAGCAGCCGAGCAGAGCGCCGCACGGCTAGTATTCCACGCGCGCCACTTCATTGATGGCGTCGGCCGCGTCCTTGAATCGCCACTCAAACTCGACTGGCAAGGATATGCCCAGATCACTTCGGAAATCTTCTTTACGTGGATGATTGGAGCCCAGGTCAACGCGATTGGTGAACCTACCTGCATCCTGCTGCACAGCGAGACGATTAAGTCCATGCCGACCCCCTTTGCAGTCGACGGGCGTCGCATGAGATACCTGACTGACATGGCCCTTTACACAAACATGATAAGTCAGGGCCACTTAGTTCTTGGCACGACCGAAGTCGGCTCAGCGTTCCGTCAGCACGCACAGCAGACCTCGAGTCAGAGCTATCCCGGTCACTCAGCCGGCCTTTTCGAATGGGAGTTGCTGCGACGCTGGAGCATAGAACATGGCCTGCTATCGCCCGAAAAATTCGCAGCTGGTAATGTAAAACAGATGCAAATGTACCAAGCATGGGCTGCGCGATACCCAGAACTGCAGGCCTTCATAGACCTCGCGGGCGCCCGTGAAGACGAAGGCTATCTTGGCCCCCACTTCATGGCCGCACTTGATCGCGCAGATTCGATGATCGCCGCCCGCATGCAAAGCCAGGCTGCGTGAACCGATAATCACCACATGCGGAAATCCGTAGTGAACCACCCAAAGCACGACTACCACGAGTATCCAAAGACCCTCCCGAAGGACGATTTCTGGGGACAGGTGAGGCGCACCGTCAACGGCAAGCCGGTATCCGAGACCCAGATTCGCATGATCGTTGATGCTATCGTGGAGGGCCTAGCTCTTCGTCCGCAAGACAACTGCCTAGACATTGCCTGCGGAAACGGCTACCTCTCCAGCTATCTCTTCCCGCACTGCCAGAATCTCTTCGGCGTCGACTCGTCCTCCTATCTGATTGAAATCGCCAGGGAGAATTTCGAGAATCCACCTCGATTCCAGTTTGCTGTCGACGATGCCGCGCACTTCTTGCGCACCGAGCCAGCACCGGATCGATTCAATAAAGTGCTGTGCTATGGAAGCTTTTCGTACTTTTCGGACTCCGACGCAGTCGAGACGCTAAAGCTCCTGCATGACCGATTTACTTCCGTGCGTCAGATTATGATCGGGAACCTTCCTGATCGCGACCAGGCGGATAATTTCTACAGAGCACGGCAAGAACTCCCAATTGACCTGGATAGTCACGAAACACAGATCGGGATCTGGCGCAGCGTGGCCCAATTTGAGGCATTGGCTGCCTCAACCGGGTGGGCGATCGAAATAAGGAGGATGCCAGAACACTTCTATGCCGCACATTATCGTTTTGATGCACTTCTGTGCCGAAAGAGCTGACAGGAGATCCGCGTGCGCCCGTCCCTCTCCAAGTCCGAAGTCTGTGACCTTGCATGCTTTGGTGGCACGACTGCGTTCCCGCGACCTATTTCGACATCGAATCTCGTGCGCCCTGACTTTCAGCGATTTCTGGACTATTCCCGCGTCTTTTACGAACAACACCGCTACACCAATGATGGCCCGCTGGTAAAACTTCTAGAGCATCGACTGTGTGAGTTTCACCAGACGCGTCACTGCATCACGTTCGCGAACGGGTTCTGGGCTCTCGTGCTAACCATCAGAGCCCTGGCTCTCTCTGGGCGCGATGAGGTGATAATGCCGTCATTGACCTACCGTCGGCTCGCCGACGTTGTGGCATGGACCGGAATGAGGCCGCGCTTTTGCGAGGTTGACGCTGACTCGCTTGCAGTCGACCCGGAGGCTGTCCACGGCATGGTCGACACACGCACAGCACTGATCCTTGGCGTCCATCCTATCGTCAACACCTGCGACGCGCCACGCCTGTGCCAAGTCGCTGAGCGTCACTGCGTACCGATACTGTTCGATTCGGTCGAATCGGTGTACGAAACGATCGGCGGCCGCAAAGTCGGAACATTCGGTGATGCCGAGTGCTTCTCGATGCATGCGAGCAAGCTGATTAACGGATTCGAAGGCGGGTACGTGACCACAAACAACGCCGAACTTGCCCATCGACTTGCAGTAATGCGTGGATTCGGCTTCTTCGGACACGACACAGTAGAAGTGCTAGGACTCAACGCTAAGCTCAGCGAAGTCCATGCGGCGATGGCGCTTGCCGGACTGGACGACCTCGACGAGCAAGTCGCCCGCAACCGCGATCGGTATCGGCTATACCAGCATCTGCTAAAAGGCGTTCCCCAAGTCCGTCTGCTGGAATTCGACGAGTCCGAGAGGACCAGCTACAAAAACATCGTCATTGAACTCACAGATGAATGGCCGCTCAGCCGGGACCTGACGATTCGCATCCTCAACAGAGAGGGGGCACTGGTGCGCGCCTACTATTCTCCACCGCTGCATGCCAAGCCGATGGCCTACCCGCATGTGCCAGCAGTGCTGCCGCTCACGGATCGCCTGGCAGCCCGCTACATGCTGCTGCCGTGCGGCCACTTACTCGACAATGATGACCTCACGCGCTTCGTCGAATTGCTGTCATTCATTCGGGAACACGCGCGTGAAATCCAAGCCAAGGAGGCTGTGTCGTGCTGAATTTGCCTGCAGCAACCCTCATACCCGAGACATTCGACGCCAGCGGGAAGCGGCGGGAGGCGTTACCGGTCGGGCAGTTGTACTGGCCGAGCTGGGAGCGTTACGAGGCGGCATTCCGGGACATATTCGATCGCGAGTATTACACCAACCACGGGCCATTGGCGCAAAAGCTGGAGCAGCGCCTCTCAACCATGCTGGAGGTTCGTCATGCCATCTGCGTGAGCAATGCGACCGTCGGCCTGATGATGCTTGGGGAGGCGCTCGCCCTGCGCGGCAAAGTCATCACGCCCGCGTTCACGTTCATAGCCACCGCACAGGCACTGACCTGGGCAGGGCTTGAACCGGTGTTCTGCGATGTCGACCCGGAAACTCATCAGCTTGATCCTGCCTGCGTTGAAGCGCTGATCGACCCTGAGGTCAGTGCCATCCTCCCCGTGAACCTCTGGGGCGACTGTTGTGCGATCCCGCAACTGCGTGACATCGCGACGCGTTACGATCTGCACTTGTTCTTCGACTCAGCTCATGGTTTTGGTTGCAGTTTCGATTACCGTCCCCTGGGCGGCTTCGGAGACGCCGAGGTCTTTTCCTTTCACGCTACCAAAATGATCAGCGCAGCCGAGGGAGGCTGCATCACGACCAACGACGACGCCCTCGCAGCCAGGCTGCGCAACATTCGCAGCAGCTATGGCGCCGGCGAGTCAGTTCCTGTAGTCAAGACGAGCAATGGCCGCATGTCGGAGGCGCATGCGGCCATTGCGTTGCTCAACCTGGACGAGTTACCACGAATTCTCGATCGCAACCATCAGATCTTTGATGGCTACCGCAACGGCCTATCGGGTATCGACGGCCTGAGGCTCCACGAACCTGGCCACACCAGCACCACGAACCACCAGTACATCGTCTGCGACGTCGACGAACGGGCATTTGGAATGAGCAGAGATGCGCTGCTGCAACACCTCCATTGCCACAACATCATCGCGCGCCGATACTTTTACCCCGGTGTGCACCGCTGCCCGCCCTTCAACAGTCAGCCACCGCCCCGAGACCTCCCGGTGACCGAGCGCCTGACCGAGCGGCTACTGCAATTGCCCAGCGGCGCTCTGGTTCACGACGACGATGTCCGCATGATATGCCAGATCATCTCCAAGGCTTCCGGAAGGCATAAGTGAGATGCGACTCGGGATCATGCAGCCGTACTTTTACCCATATTGCGGGCACTTTTCGCTAATCGCGCACACGGACCGCTGGATCGTATTCGATGTCACTCAATACACGCCAAAGACGTGGATGAACCGCAACGTGGTGCTGCATCCGAACCAAGGACGGAACTGGGTCAGCGTGCCGCTACGCAACGGCAGCATCTCGATCAAGAGCCATGAAGCGCGTATTCTCGATATTCACGCCGCCAGGCAGAGCATCCTGGGCAAACTGACGCATTACAAGAGGCAGGCTCCCTACTATCGCAAGGTTGTCAGGCTGGTCGAGGATGCGTTCGCGCTGCCCGATGGCGACGATGCTCTGGTGCATCTGAATGTTCGGGCGCTGGTCGGAGTGTGCGCTTATCTCGATCTGCCCTTTGAGTACAGCATCTGTTCGGAGCTCGGCATATCCTTCCCCGAGAACCTCGGGCCCGGCGACTGGGCCTTGCACATCTGCCGAGAACTCGGCGCCGACCACTATCTGAATCCCGCGGGAGGACGCGATCTCTTCGACGTCAGAAGGTATCGCGAGGCGGGGGTAGATATCGCATTTCTCGAAGCTGCGCTGCCAAGCTACGAGACTCCCGGTTACACGCCGATCCCGGGTTTGTCGATCCTGGATGCGCTGATGTGGAATGCGCCCTCCGATTTGCGGCGTGCCATCGTGGACGGTACGAAGATCGTAACCTGAGCAGGCAGTCAAGAGCCACTATCGAATGCGGCCCATGCGGAGACGCTCATCTTTACGTCCCTGCCGCGGCTCGTAACTGGCTGACGTCGAACCGGCGACCGGCTGGCAGGATGGGCTGGCGATGAATAGCAGACTCGCGTATGTAGCACCAGAGAGGCGCGAGTTCGGCTCATAGAGCGAGCATCTCAGGGCAGACGATTCAACGACGCGGCGCTTTCTCTGCCGACTTTACCGCCATTCCGGAACCGGTCGATGGATTCTCCGGGCGATTAACGGTATCGCCCTGCTACCGAAGTCACGGCTTTCTCGCAATATAGAGGACGCTGCTCTCGGCCAATCCAAGTCCGCGGAACCAGTCCTGCCCGAAATGGTCGATTCCCCGCTGCTCTACCGAAAAGCCGTTCGCCTCGATCTTCTTGAGGTAATCGTCATGACTGTACAGACGCAGATGATCGTTTTGCCCATAGCACCGCCAGCGCTCAGCTTCACTGGTAATGCTTGGATCTTCCAGGGTGTGCTCAATGTCCCTGCATATCGGCGCCATGAGGATTCCGGACCCACCGCGTCTCGTGATGCGGCACAATTCCCGTATAGCCCTGTCGTCGCTTTCGACATGCTCCAACACGTGACTGCAGATGAAAAAATCGAAGCTCTCATCTAGGAGCGGCATATTCATGATGTCGAGCGTGATGTCGACGTCGCTCTTCGAGATGTCAGCCGAACTGTATTCGAAGTAGGCAAGCTCGCGAAGCTTCCGTGAAAGCGCCTGTTCGGGCGCGAAATGCAGAAGAGCCGAACCACGCCTGAGGCTCCCGGACTGAATCTGGGTGTATATCCAAAATGCATATAAGCGCTCACGATCTGACGCGCCGCAGACAGCACAGGAATAAGTTTCCAGCGCAATGGTCTCACCACGGCCGAAATACTTGTAACCGTACTTCTCGGATTCCAGCCTGTAGAAGTCTGGGAGTGGGCAAAACATCGTGTCTTGAGTCGCGCAGACAGGACACATTCCACGAGCCTCAGATGTAGCTCTGCTGTGCTGAAAGCCTCTACCAAGACTGTCATTCATAATCCACGGAGTCTCAAGAAATCATGAATTCGGATACATTTTCTCATCTAGTCGTCAGGCTGACCAAGTTTCACGCCTATTTCAAGCAACACCGCAGCACTTTGTGAGCAAACCCTCAATCCCACTGCGTGTCCGTAGTATTCGTTAGCTCTGTTCATGTTGGACACGCCGCGACCAGCGAGGAATAGTTCGCTACGGCGTGTTCGCAGCGCGCAGAGCCACTCATGAGAAACGTCTTTCTCCCGGCAGGGATGGCGGTCCTGCAAGGCTGCGGATAATTGTTCGATGCATCCAGATGCCTCGTTTCGGTGAAAAATGCGCAGCATAATGCTGCAAGGAGCAGCGGCACCTCATGCCCGCGCGCTACCGGCATGGAGATACGCGCGTGTGGCTGCCATTTCAGCATCGAAGCCCTGGCAGCGCGCGCGCCACATGGCGTCGCTTGCCTTTTCAGATCGAAGAAAGTTCGGGTCCAACCCCTGCGCTCCGCATCAAGTGGCGCGGACCTGATCTGATTGACACGTGGTTGCCAGGAGCTCGGTCCATCGGGCCCGGAGGGCTTCGCACCGCCTCGGGGCGATCCACGGCTCCTCACCATCGGCAGAATCCTACGTCAGTACGCAGCGCCAAGTTTCGCCAGAAACAGCGTTAACCAGTGGCCATAGCTTTGAACCGATCGTGTCCATGGCGCCTTTGCGCGCCAAGACCGAACTGCGTTGAATCCCGCAATTCCAACGTCGATTGATGTGCGCCCGATTGTATTCCCGCGATCCAAGCAGCCGCTTGGCGCGAAACTCTTGCTCGGCCCAAGGTCGTGCTTGCTCAAGCGCAGCATGTTCCTGGCGCAGACCGGATCACCGCGAACAGTTCAGGGATGCGGTCTTGACATGGTTCGCCGCTGGCCGGGCACGATATCGGATCGCGAACGCGAGTTGTATCGGAGGCCCCCGCTCCGACCGCCCGAATGTCAGGCGATCGATTCACAAGCGGGCTCCACAGTTCAGCGTCTGTTCACGCCACGAATCGCCGCGCATTCCTGAACAGGCGCATCCAGCCGCTGAACTCTCCTGCCCCCTCGGGCCGCCAAGAATTCTGCACGTAGCGCACCGAACGCTCCGGATGCGGCATGGTGATCGTTACGCGGCCGTCGGCGTTGCTGAGCGCCGCGATACCCGAGGGCGAACCGTTCGGGTTGTAGGGGTAGGTCGTCGCGACGTTGCGCCGATGATCGATGTAGCGCACCGCCACCAGCGCGCCATCGAGACAGCTGCGTTCATCGACCGCGCTGGCGAATTCCGCTCGCCCTTCCCCGTGCGCGACCGCAATCGGCAGGATCGAGCCGGCCATGCCCGCCAGCAGCACCGACGGTGAGTCGAGCACCTCGACCAGCGCCAGACGCGATTCGTACTGCTCGCAGCGGTTGCTGACGAAGCGGGGCCAGTGTTCGGTGCCCGGGATGATGCTTTTCAGCGCCGCGAACATCTGGCAGCCGTTGCACACGCCGAGCGCGAAGGTGTCGCGGCGCTCGAAGAACGCCTGGAACTGCTCGCGCAGCTGCTCGTTGAACAGAATCGACTTCGCCCAGCCCTCCCCGGCACCGAGGACGTCGCCGTACGAGAACCCGCCGCAGGCGACCAGGCCGGCGAACTCGCGCAATGCGTGCCGGCCCGCGATCAGATCGGTCATGTGCACGTCGTAGGGTGCAAACCCCGCGCGCTCGAAGATCGCGGCGGTTTCGGTGTGGCTGTTCACGCCCTGCTCGCGCAGCACCGCGAGCCGCGGACGAACCGCACCGCCGATGTACGGCGCAGCGACATCCTCCTCGGGATCGAAACGCAGATCGACCGTGAGCCCAGGATCCTGCTCATCGGTCTGGGCGGCGTATTCCTCGTCCGCACACTGCGGGTCATCGCGCAGCCGACGCATCTGCCAGGAGGTCTCCGACCATGCTGCGCGCAGGTCCCGCCACGACTCATCGAGCAGCACTCGCCCGGCGCAACGGACCCGAACGCGCATCGCGCGTTGCGGCTCGCCGAGCCGCACGGCGTACTCGGTCAGCCCGTGGCGCGAGAGCACCGTGCGCAGCGCGTCCTCGTCGTGCTGCGCGACCTGCAGCACGACTCCCGGTTCTTCGGCGAACAGCTGCGCGAGCGGCTCACCGCGCTCGGCAGGCAGTTCGACGTCCAGACCGCAGTGCCCGGCGAACGCCATCTCGAGCAGCGTCACGATCAGTCCGCCGTCAGAACGATCGTGGTAGGCGAGCGGCAGTCCTGCGCGACGCAACTCGGCCAGCGCGGCGGCCAGGTGGATCAGCCGCTGTGGGTCATCGAGGTCGGCCGGTTCACTGCCCATCGCCCCGTACACCTGGGCGAGCGCCGAGCCGCCGAGTCGCTGCCGACCGAAGTCGATCAGCCACAGCGCCGTCGGCGCTTCGGTGCGCAAAGCCGGTGTGAGCGTCTTGCGCACATCGCCGACGGGTGCGAACGCGGAGATGATGAGCGACACCGGAGCGACCACGCTCTTCTCAAGGCCCTCGTCGCTCCAGCGCGTGCGCATCGAGAGGGAGTCCTTGCCGACGGGTATCGCGATGCCGAGGGCCGGACAGAGTTCGCGGCCGACGGCACGGACCGTCTCGTAGAGCGCTGCGTCCTCGCCGGGCTCGCCGCACGCGGCCATCCAGTTCGCCGAGAGGCGGATCTCGCCGAGCCGCTCGATGTCGGCCGCCAGAATGTTGGTGAGGGCCTCGGCGACCGCCAGACGTCCCGAGGCCGGCGCATCGAGCACCGCCACCGGCGTGCGCTCGCCGATTGCCATCGCCTCGCCGTGCACGCCCTCGTGATCGGCCAGCGTGACCGCCACGTCGCTCACCGGCACCTGCCAGGGGCCGACCAGCGGATCGCGGCTGATCAGCCCGCCGACCGTGCGGTCGCCGATGGTGATGAGGAAGGTCTTGTCTGCAACCGCGGGCAGGCGCAGCACCCGATACAGCGCCTCGCGCAGATCGAGCCCCGCGGTATCGAACGGGGTGCGCGGCGGAGACACGCTCGTGACGTCCCGCGTCATGCGCGGCGGCTTGCCGAGCAGCACCTCGAGCGGCATGTCCACCGGATCGTCCCCGAGGAGCGGATCGGACACGGTGAGCCGGCCGGTAGCGTCGAGCTCGCCGATCACGGCGAACGGGCAGCGCTCGCGCTCGGCGATCGCGCGAAACGCGGGCAGATCCTCGGCCGTGACGAGCACCACGTAGCGTTCCTGCGCCTCGTTGCACCACAGCTCGAGCGGCGAGAGGCCGGACTCGGCGCTCGCAATGGCGCGCAGATCGACCCGCGCCCCGCGCTGACTGTGCGCGACGGCTTCGGGCACGGCGTTCGACAGTCCGCCGGCCCCCACATCGTGGATCAGCAAGATCGGGTTGGCCGCACCCAGTGCCCAGCAGCCGTCGATCACTTCCTGGGCCCGCCGCTGGATCTCGGCATTGCCGCGCTGCACGGAGGCAAAATCCAGTTCCGCGTCCGAGGCGCCACTGCCGACCGAGGAGGCCGCACCGCCGCCGAGGCCAATCAGCATCGCCGGGCCGCCGAGCACGATCAGCTGCGCGCCCGGCGGGATCTCGCATTTTTCCACGTGCGCCCGGCGCACGTTGCCGAGTCCGCCGGCGAGCATGATCGGCTTGTGGTAGCCGCGCACGCGCCCCGGCGCATCGCCCGCGCAGTGCTGCTCGAAGGTGCGGAAATAGCCGCAGATCGCCGGCCGGCCGAATTCGTTGTTGAACGAGGCGGCGCCGATCGGCGCCTCGAGCATGATGTCGAGCGCCGAGGCAATGCGCCCCGGCCGGCCGAATGGCTGCTCCCAGGGACGCTCGTAGCCGGGCAGGCTGAGGTTCGAGACCGAAAAGCCGGTCAGTCCCGCCTTCGGCTTCGCACCGCGCCCGGTGGCGCCCTCGTCGCGGATCTCACCCCCGGAGCCGGTCGCGGCCCCCGGAAACGGCGAGATCGCCGTCGGGTGGTTGTGCGTCTCCACCTTCATCAGGATGTCGATCGGCTCGCGGCTCGCGTGGTACGCGCCGCTCAGCGGATCGGGAAAGTAGCGCAGACCCTCCGCCCCTTCGATCACCGCGGCGTTGTCGCGGTAGGCCGAGAGCACCCCCTCGGGGTGGCGCTCGTGCGTGTAGCGGATCATGGCGAACAGCGACTCGGTCTGCTCGCGCCCGTTGATCACCCAGCGCGCGTTGAAGATCTTGTGGCGGCAGTGCTCGGAGTTCGCCTGGGCGAACATCATCAGTTCGGCATCGCTCGGATCGCGCCCGAGCTGCGCGAAGCTCGCGAGCAGATAGTCGATCTCATCGGCCGAGAGGGCGAGCCCCATCTCGCGGTTGGCCTGCTCGAGCGCAGCGCGCCCGCCGCCGAGCGCCACCCGGCGCAGCGGTCGCGGCGACGCGTGACGGAACAGCCGTCCGGCCTCGGCGGCATCGAGCAGTGCCATTTCAGTCATGCGATCCACGAGTGCGGCCGAGAGGCGCGTGAGCGCCTCCGGTGCGAGCGGCCGCCGCGCCATCAGCCGGTACTCGATGCCGCGCTCGATGCGCTGCACGGCACTCAGGCCGCAATTGCGGGCGATGTCGCTGGCCTTGCTCGACCAGGGCGAAATCGTCCCCTCGCGCGGCACGACCAGCAGCGCCTGTCCGCCGGGCTCCCCCGGCGCAAGGGTCGGGCCGTAGGTGAGCAGCCGCTCCAGGCGCTCACGCTCCGGCGCGCTTAAGGGGCGCTCGAGCGCCGCAAAATGCACGAACCGGGCGGTGAGGCCCGTCACCGTCGGCTCCAGCGCCCGGACCCGCTCGAGGAGTTTCTCAATCCGGAATCCGGACAATGCCGGTGCGCCCGGCAACGTCAGCACCACTGGATCATTCATGGCAGGACTATTTCTTCTCACCCGATGGCGGGGAATACAGCGGCATCGGGAACTGGGCCACGTTGGCTCCGCCCTCGAGGGTGGTGATCTTGCTCACGCCCTGCTTCTTGACCTCATCGATGCGCAGCACCGAATGCAGGGGCAGGAAGGTGCGCTTCACCCCCGAGAACTCACCCTTGATGCGCTCCTCGGACGGGTCGAGCACCACCGAGGAGCGCTCGCCGAAGACCAGGTCCTCCACCTCGATGAAGCCGAACAGCTCACCATGGTTCACCTTGCGGGCATAGACTTCGTACACCTTGCCCTGATTGATGAACAGGATGCGGAAAATGTGACTGGCTGCCATGGATTGGCGCACGCACGCTGCTAGTTTGGGGGGCGCACATTATAGGGTATCGCCGCCCGGCGCCGCGGAATCCTCCGCCGCCCGGCGATACGGGCTCACGTGACAGTACCGGCATCTCGGATCTCAAGACCATGACGCTTCGGCTGCGCGTCATCAGCACACAGCGCCGCCAGCTGGCGGGGCGCGACAGTGTGGAAATCGGCCTCGGCGGCGGCACCATCGGCCGCTCGGCCGACAATGACTGGGTGCTGCCGGACGCCAGGCGCTACGTCTCGGCGCACCACGCCCGCATCTCGTGGCGCGAGGGGCGCTACTACCTCGAGGACATCAGCACCAACGGGGTATTCGTCAACGATGCCGCCGAGCCGCTCGGCCGGCAGGGTGCAGAAGCCTATCGGTTGCGCGACGGCGACGTGCTGCGCATCGGGGAGTACCAGATCGGCGTCTCGCTCGAGGACTCGCCGACCAGCGATTCGGCCGCCCTGCTGCCCTCGCGCATCCTCGCGGTCCGGCCGCTCCCCGGCGCCCAGACGGACATCGGCGCGGCGCTCGATCTGGAGGACTTGCTGTCGGTGGATACCGGCGGAACGGGCGAGATGCAGCCGGGGGATGCTTTCGGCCAGGGCCGCACGGCAGCCCCGAGCTCCTATCCTTCACCCGCCCCACCGCCCGCCTCGCGGGCCACCAGAGCCGCGGAAGCCGGGGACGACACGGTCGCCCGACGGCTCTCCCGCCTGGCCCGCGCGGCGGCCCGGGACGACTCCGCCGTCCCGACGGACGGCTCGGAATGGCAGGCCTTCTGCCGCGGGGCCGGAGTGAAGCCGCAGCAACTGCCGGCCCAAGCCCCGGCACTGATGCATCTGGCCGGTCGTCTGCTGCGCGAGACGCTGGTCGGGCTGAAGGACCTGGAGCGTTCGTGCGGCCAGATCCGCGACCGATTCCGCATCCCGCCGGCACCGCCGCCTGAGGGCCCGACGCTGGGACAGCTGACCGTCGAGGAACTGCTGCTCGAGCTTCTGGGTCAGCACGAGGCGCACACGCTCGATGCGGTGCGCTGGCTGCGCGAGCGCCACGACGAGATCAAGGCGCACGAGCAGGCGCTCGCCCAGGCACTGCGGGCCGCGTTCATCGAATTCCTGGGCCGCCTCGATCCGGCCGAGCTGGAGGCCCGGTTCGCGCGGGGGGGCCGCGGCAAGGCCGATGCGGCGCAGTACTGGAGCCAGTTCACGGCGTTTTACCGCAGCCTCCTCGATCGCCCGGCCGACCATCTGCCGCCAACCTTCGTCGAGGCCTTTGCCGCGGCATACAAAGAATCCCTGCGCCCCCAGACCCTCGACATGCCGCGCTCGATTCAGCCGAAGCCGGCCCGGCGCAGCTGAGGGCGCGGCCGAGCGCTCAGGGGCGGGCCCTGTGCCCGCCCGGCCATATCCCCTGCAGCCGCCACAGGTCCATGTGCTCGACCCGAGCCCCGCTCGAGCGCACCCGGACCGTATACGCCCCACCCTGCGGGAACATCCGTTCCGCCACGGTGAGCTCGCCGCGATCCACGAACGCCTCCACTGAAGAGCGGTCGATGATCAGATCCAGCTCGAGGGTGCGCGGGCGACCGGGCAACCGCGTGCTGTTGCGCGAATCGAAGTACGGGGAGAATCGGTAATGGCCCGAACGGACGACCGTGAACCGACCCGTCGCCGCCGCATACCCGATGCGCACGTCCCGTCCGTCCGGCGACCCGATCGTGAACACGAACCGGCCACGTGATCCGACCCGCACTCGCGTGCGGATCTCGTGCGCGGCGCCTCGCGCCGGCACCGAGAGCAGCGTCCGGCCGGCCGGGGCCACGAAACTGCCGAACCGCCGCCGCGCCGTACGCAACTCGGCCAGCGCCGCAATCGGACGCTGGATCAGCCACACGCGGCCATTTAGATCACGCAGCGCGAGTCGGCGCGGAAACGCCATCGCACCGCGCCAGGGAGCGGTCGGGGTATCCTGGGCGTAGAGCCAGTTGTCCATCCAGCCGAGCGTGATGACTGTCCCGGGGCCGCCCGGCAGGTTCGACCAGGACGCGCTCGCGTAGTAGTCCTCGCCGAGATCGAGTGCCTGCGGGGGCTGGGCCGACGCCCGGAACGTCGTCCCGTCGAAGTGCCCGATGAACACCTGGCCGCCCCCGCCGGTGCCCGGGTGGTGCTGCTGGACGTCGACCTTGAGCACCCAGCGGAACTGCCCGGGGCGGTTCGTGACCGGCAGGCGGAACAGGTCCGGACACTCCCACACGCCGCGGGTGTCGCCGGCGGGACCGAAGTTGCCCGTGTGCCGCCAGGTCTTCAGATTCTTCGAAGCGTAGAAGGAGATCTCCCGGGCGGCGGCCCGCGAGACCACCATGATCCACTCGCGCCGCGGCGCATACCAGAACACTTTCGGATCGCGGAAATTCCGCAGCCCGATGTCGAGCACCGGGTTGCCGGCATACTTGTGCCAGTTTCGCCCGCCATCGGTGCTGTAGGCGAGATTCTCGGTCTGCGGCCCCGGCCCGCGGCGCGGGTTGGCGGTGTAGATCGCCACCAATGGCGCACGAGCCCCGACGCCGAAGCCGCTGGTGTCGTGCCAATCCACGACCGCACTGCCGGAGAAGATCATCGATCGGCGGCCCTGCGGGATGGCCACCGGCAACTGGCGCCAGTGCAGCAGATCGCGGCTGACGGCATGCCCCCAACTCATGTTGCCCCAGCGCGAGCCGTACGGGTTGTATTGAAAGAACAGGTGGTACCAGCCC
This sequence comes from Pseudomonadota bacterium, assembly GCA_021820785.1. The sequence continues at coordinate 4,480 of JAKADE010000013.1, read as the reverse complement.
TGGAAATACACCAGGCCGTTCGGATCATTCATCCAGTGGCGTGCCGGAGAGAAATGCACCTGCGGACGGTACAGCTGGTCATACCCCGAGGCGCCCCGGATGTCGTGCGCCGGCGCCCCCACTGGGCCAAGCGCCAGCAGCAGCGCACCGAGCACAGCCGCCGCCCGGCGACGCTCAGGCCCGCTCAAGGGCCTTCTCCATGTCCTCCAGGCGCACCCGGCGCGTTTCAGGGAAATACAGTGTGACCACGACCAGCTGCACCACCATCATGACGGCGAAAAAGACGAACGGCAGCCCCTTCGAATACGCCGCGGCGATCGGGAAGAACGTGGCGATGAGCGCGTCCATGCACCAGTGCGTGGACGCACCGAGTCCCTGACCGCGCGAGCGCACCTCAGTGGGAAAGATCTCCGCGATGTACACCCAGATGACCGCGCCCTGGGAGAACGCGAACGACGCGATGAACAGCACGAGCATCCACAGCAGCCACTGCTGGTGTGCACCGGAGAGCTCGATGTAGGCGGTGGCCGCGAGCGAGACGATCAGTCCAAGCGAGCCGACCTTGAGCAGCGTACGCCGCCCGAACCGGTCGATCACCGCGAGGGCAAGCAGCGTGAATACGAAGTTGGTGGCACCGATGAGCACCGCCTGGGCGGCGGCCGACACGCGCCCGAAGCCGGCGGCGGCGAAGATGTCGTTGAGGTAATAGAGAATGGCGTTGATGCCGGAGAGCTGATTGAAGGCGGCGATGCCCATCGCGAGCAGCATCGGCCGCGCGTGCCGCCGCCACGAAAGCCGTGCCAGAGCGCCGGACGCCGAACGATCAGCGCGTGCGTACCGCTCGAGCTCGGCAGCGACATCCGGGACGCCGATGCGACCGAGAACGTCCGCCGCCTCACCGGCGCGTCCACGGACCGCGAGCCAGCGCGGACTGTTGGGGATGGCAAACAGCTGCACACCGAGCAAGGCCGCCGGGAACACCGCCACGAGGAACTTCCAGCGCCAGGCGTCGGGCCCGGCAAGGTGCACGCCGATCAGGTAGTTGCTGAGGTAGGCGACCAGGATGCCGAAGACGATGTTGAGCTGGAACATGCCGACCAGCGCCCCGCGCCGCTCGGCCGGCGCGATCTCGGCCAGGTACGTCGGTGCCAGCACGGTCGAGGCGCCGATCGCCAGTCCGCCGAGCACGCGCGCGGCAATGAACAGCGAGAGGCTCGGCGCGGCGAAGCTGCCGAGGGCCGACAGCAGGTACATCGCGGCGATGGCGCGCAGGCAGTTGCGCGCTCCGAACCGGTCCCCGGGGTAACCGGCGATCAGCGCTCCGGCGAACGTCCCCCACAGCGCGCTCGAGACCGTCGCACCGAGTCCCGCCGGGCCGAGCGCGAACGTCGCGGCGAGGCCGTGCGTGGCCCCGGCGATCACCGCCGTATCGAATCCGAACAACAGGCCGGTGAGCCCGCCAACGAAAATGCCCTTGGCCAGAACCGCGTTCATCGAGCCCCCCCTGCCGGTCGAATCTCAGTCGGAACGGCCGGGCCGTACCGGCGTCTCGGTCAGCATGATCACCGAGGTCGGTGCCACTTCAAAGCGGACTGCCCGCCTCGCCACCGGCAGATCCCGATGGCGCCACAGGTCGCGCAGCCGCAGCGGCAGGTAGTCCGGCAGGCCGAGCTCGGCCCAGGTGAGCCGGATGCTGAGCGGCTCAACGCCGCGGTTGAGCAATACCACCGCTTCACGCCCCCCGGTGAGCGGACGGACCCAGATCTCGGCAGCACCCTGCCGGTACACCGGACGGCCCTCGATGCCGAGCCGGTCCTGGTCGACGGCAATCACTTCGCGGTTGGTGAGGATCGCGCGGGTCTGCGCGTCCATGTGTGCCAGATCATTGCCGGCGATCAGCGGCGCGGCGAGCATAGCCCAGAGGCTGAACTGGGCCTGGTATTGGGCCTCAGTCATGCCACCGTTGCCGATCTCGAGCATGTCCGGATCGTTCCAGTGACCGGGACCGGCATAGCCGGCGAGCCCCACCTGACGGTCGAGAATGTTGAGCATCCCGAAGGCGAATCCGTGATGACCGCGCCAGGCATCCCAGATATCAGGGGTGGTGCGCCAGAGATTCCCACCGGCGGCCGCACCCCAGCGCCAGGGCTTGCGCACCCCCCAGTCGCACAGGCTGAACACGACCGGCCGGCCGGCAGCGCGCAGCGCATCGGCCATGGTCGCGTAGGCGGTCCGAGGGCGCTCGCCACCGCTGTTGCACCAGTCGTACTTGAGGTAATCGACGCCCCAGCGCGCATAGGTGAGCGCATCCTGGTACTCGTGGCCGCGCCCCCCCGGCCGACCCTGGCAGGTCTGCGCACCGGCGTCGGAATAGATCCCGAACTTCAGTCCCAGCGAGTGGACGTAATCGGCGACGACCTTCATGCCCTGCGGAAATCTCTTCGGATCGGGACGGATGTTGCCGTTGGCATCTCGCGCACCCTGCCAGCAGTCATCGATGATCACGTATCGATAGCCTGCGGCTTTCATGCCCGAGGCCACCATGGCACGCGCCTCGCGCTCGATCAGCGCGGCGTTGACGTGGCAGCCGAAGTGATTCCAGCTGTTCCAACCCATCGGTGGCGTGAGCGCCAGACCGTTCGCGGGCCGTGCGTAGAAGTGCATCGGCTCGCTGGCCCGCCCCGGCACGGTGCCGAACACCCAGACGACGAGCATCATGGCCGCCACAGACATCAGCTTGTTCATCCATCCCCCTCGTTCGGTCAGGAACCGCGGCAATGCCGCTCGATGTAGTCTTGATGCTTCGGCATGCCGAGCGCGGCGGCATTCAAGGTCCGGCGCAACTGCTCGAGGTACGGTACGGCATCGAAGTTGCGGTACTCGAGCAGAGGGTCCTGGCGTTGCGGCCAGTTCAGCTGACCGATGTGCACGGCGAGCCAGCTGGTCGGCCCGAAGATGTCCATCTCGCTCGGCAGGATCCGCCCGAACCGGCGGAAATGTTCGATCTTGTACTGAAGGCTCTCCGGCACCGTCATCTGCGCGCAATGCCGCCACAGCTCCCCGTCGGTGCGGGCGTTCAGATGGTAGTGCAGGATGATGAAATCCCGGATGCGTTCGACTTCCGCGTTCGCCACGCGGTTGTACTCGCGAATCACCAGAGGATCGAAGTCCCGGTCGGGGAAGTAGGCGATGAGTTTGGAAATGCCGGCCTGGATCAGGTGCAGCGCAGTGGACTCCAGCGGCTCGAGGAAGCCGCTCGAGAGGCCGATGGCGATGACGTTCTTGTTCCAATGCACCCGGCGTCGCCCCGGCGTGAAGCGGATCAGCCGCGGCTCGGCGAGCGGCGCACCATCGAGGTGGCTGAGCAGCACCTCGGCCGCCTGCGCATCGCTCATCCACTGCGAGGCGTACACATGTCCGTTGCCCGTGCGATGCTGCAGCGGAATGCGCCACTGCCAGCCGGCGGTGTGGGCCTGCGATCGCGTGTAGGGCGGGAGGTCGGTCCGCGCACTCGGCACCGCCAGGGCGCGATCGCACGGCAGCCAGTGCGACCAGTCCTCGAAGCCGCTCGCGAGCGCCCCCTCGATCAGCAGCGCGCGCATCCCGGAGCAGTCGATGAACAGCTCGCCGCGTACCTCGCTGCCGTTCTCCAGGCGTATCGCCTGCACGAATCCGCTCTCGGGGTGCTGCTCGACCGCCACCACCTTGCCCTCGATGCGCCGCACGCCGCGGGCCTCAGCGTACTCGCGCAGGAATTTCGCGTACAGGTGCGCATCGAAGTGATACGCATAAAGATAGGTCGAGAGCACGTTCCGCGGATCGGTCGCGGGATGGTCGAAGCGCCCGGCCCGCGCGGCCGCCCAGGCCATGCAGTACTCCTCGAGTCCCCCGGCCTGGCCGGCCGCCCGGGCCCGCAGCCAGTGATGCTGCAGTTGCACCAGATCGAACGGCCGCCCGTAGCTGCCGAAGGGATGGAAGTACCGCTGCCCGAGCCGGGCCCAGTCGACGAACTCGATGCCGAGCTTGAACGTTCCCTGGGTGCGCCGCAGGAACTCCTCCTCCGGCACGCCGAGCATGTCATTGAACAGCCTGATCGGCGGGATCGTCGCCTCGCCCACCCCGACGATGCCGATGTCCTCGGATTCGACGAGCGTGATGCGGCAGTCACGCTCGATCGTGCGCGCGAGCGCCGCGGCGCTCATCCAACCCGCCGAGCCGCCCCCGACGATCACGATCTGCTCAATCCTGCGGCTCGAGCCTGACATGTTCGGCCTCGTGCTGAGAGCGCCCCCCGGGGATGCCCGGCGCGGCCGCGTACGACCGCGCCGGGAACCGAGAGCTTAGAACTTCATCGTCACGCTGGCGAGCACCGTGCGGCCGGGCTCGGCACTGACGCTGACGACGCCCGGACCGGTGGTGACGGCCCCGCCACCACCGACCCCGAGACTATTGAACATGTTGTTCACGTGCAGCGCGACCG
>JAKADE010000405.1 GCA_021820785.1 Pseudomonadota bacterium | reverse complement strand
GCGCTCGACGGCACAGCATGACGACCCATCGGACATGGGCCTACGGTACGAGGACTGTGCACGACAGGTCCAAGGGCACCCGCCGCCCGCGTTTGCTTATTCCCAGTCCTCGATGGTGAGTCCCGCCACGCGTTGAAACTCACCTTGATTGTGGGTCACTACGGTGAGCCCGCGCGAGAGGGCCTGGCCCGCGATCAACACGTCGTAGGGTCCGATGGGGGTGCCTGCGCGAGCCAGGCGCGCCCGGAGTTCTCCGGCGATGCGCGCATCCTCGCGATCAAATTCCAACACTTCGAATGCCAAGCCATCGAGTCGCTCCACAGTCTCGCTCGTGCGTTGTCCCTTGTACGCGCCGTAGAACAGCTCGTGCACCACGATGGAGCACAGGCCGAAATCTGCCGGCCGGTGCTGGCGCAGCCGTGCCAAAAAGCCCTCATGGCCCTTCAGTAACGCGATCACGGCGTTGGTGTCGAGCAGGAATTTCACTCGAGGGATTCCAGCGCCGGCCGCTCTTGCTCGGATGGCTGCTCACGGGCCGCGTGCTCGAATGCCTCATCGAGCGGGCCGATCACGTGATCGAGCCAGGCCCAATCCTCGGCGATCGGTTCAAGGATCACCGCCCGGCCGCGACGGCGGATGCGCACCTGTTCGGTATCAAAGCGGAAATCCTTGGGCAGTCTCACGGCCTGGGAGCGGCCGGACCAAAAAACTTTGGCGGTGTCCATATCGCGGTCCCCATATGTGATATCTCTCAAAAGTATATCTCATTTAAAGATCCCGTCAAAGCGAAACGGGCAGGGGCGCGACCCGGGCGGTTTAAATCACCGCGCAGCGGGATGCCTGCCGGCCAAAAACGATCAGACCCCGTACTGGCATCAGTTCGCGCAACTCGAGATAAAAACAGTCAGGTTAAAAGGCTCTACCGCCGGGTAGGCGGGACGTGAGCGCGTGGAGCGGATCCGAGACGCGGTTCGGTTCAACCGTGTCAGGCAAGTCCGACCGCTGAGCAGCGCGAACGGGATGGAACGTCCCTCGGGACCGAGGCCCTGCGCGTCCGGTCAGGAACAGCGCAGCACAGGGTCAAGTCTGGGCGCCAATAGGCTCAGCGGAGGTTTAAGTCCGTGTGCGCATGACCCACAGCAGAACGCCGCCCGGAGGCGGCGTTCTGTGCGGAACCGGCCGGGCGAGCGCCCGGCGCAGACTCACGCCCGCTGGCGTCGTCGCGAGAGCGCCCAGCCGAGGCCGGCCAGTCCGGCGGCGAACAGCACGAGTGCGCCCGGCTCCGGCGTCGCCACCGGCGGCGTGCCGCCGTCTTCGAACAGCGCGCCGCTCGGCGCGGTGGCAGAGATGTCGTAGGGCACACTGCAGTCCGTGCACTGATTCGGCACGCCCAGGAATCCCGCCACGACGCTGCCGAGCTGCAGATCTCCGATGCTCAGCAGCGGGCCTGTCATGCGGCCTTTCTTCGGCTCCAGGGTTACGGGGCCGAGAAGTGTGAAATAGACATTATAACCGGTCGCCCCGGAATCGACCGATTGGGTCGAGCCGAGCCACGCGCTGAGCGGATTATTCGGGCTGGCCGAAAATCTGAGGAAATTCTGCAGCGTGCCGCTGGTCCACGTTCCTCTGTTCTTGTAGGCGACGAACGATCGCGCAGTCGTCGGGTCGCCACCGATCGTCCCATTGATCGTGTAGGAGGACGCAGGGGCGTAGTTGTTCGGCACCAGCACGGCAACCGCAAACAGACCGCTGGTCGGTCCTTTCGAAATCCAGAAGCCGAAGTTCGGCGAGGTGTCGCTGGTCGGCGTGACCGTGCCGTTGTCCGAGCAGCTCGGCGTCGAGCCGTAACAGAACGCGTGCAGGGGGCCGGCCGAGGCACTCACCGCGACCGCGAGGCCGCTCAGCGCCACGGCACCCATCCAGGCTGATTTCCATCGTCGAGTCATCGCCGTCTCCCGAAAGGCTCTCGGACGTCGGCCGCCAGAGCGCACTGTTGTCTACTGACGACAATAAAGCAATATTTGTGCCTGAATTTGAGGATGCCAATAAAATCAGTGGCTTGTAGGCGAATCCAGCGTCGTGTTTTTACTTAATTCAACGGCACTTTTGCTGGCTTGTTAAAAACTTCGACACCGTTTTCGGGCAGATCGGGCGGCGCGTCTTTGACGGTAGCAGAGCCGGTCACACGTTCCTATACTTGGTCCAGGGTCTTGATCATCGCGTCGCTGAAGGAGAGTGCAGTGCGCCTTCCCATGGTCTCTCGAATGAGCGTCGGACGCTGGGTCGTTTGCGCAGCCGCTGCGCTGTTGCTGAGCGCTTGCGGTGGCGGCGGCAGCAGCAGTGGCTCGAGCAGCGGGTCTGGGGGGAGCTCCGGGGGCACCACGCCCACCACGTATACCGTGGGAGGCACCGTGAGCGGGCTGAAGGCAACCGGTCTGGTCCTGACGGACAATGGAGGGGACTCTCTCAGCGTCGCCTCAGGTGCCTCGACATTCACGTTCAGTCAGGCACTGCAATCGGGGGCAGCGTACTCGGTGGCGGTCGCGACCCAGCCGAGCGGTGAGATCTGCTCGGTGGGTTCAGCCTCCGGGACGGTCTCAGGCAACGTCACCAGCGTGACGGTTTCCTGCCTGCCGCAGTTCACGATCGGGGGCACGGTGAGTGGCCTGACGGCCTCGGGCCTCACCCTGCAGCTCAATGGACAGTCCTCGCTTTCGGTGCCGGCGAATTCCAGCCAGTACACCTTCGCTCAGTCGGTGCTGTCCGGCACCGCCTACCAAGTGACGATCACGGCACAGCCGACGGGCGAGACCTGCACCGTCAGTGCGCCGTCTGGCACGGCGTCGAGCAATGTGACCAATGCCAACGTTGCATGCTCGGTGCAGACGTTCACCGTCTCGGGGACCACCTCGGGGCTCACCACGGGCGGACTGAAGCTGCAGGACTTCACCGGGGGCGAGACCCTCTCGGTTGCGGCGGACGCGACGACCTTCGCGTTTACGAATCCCGTTCCCTACGGCACGAATATCGCGGTCACGATCGCGCAACAGCCGTACTGGGACTGGTGCACCGCGGCCGCGGGGAATTTCTCCGGGCCGATCAGCGCCAATGTGACCCAGGAGAGTTTCACGTGTGCGAGCGCCACCGCCACGAGCGGTGCTGCAGCCGCGGGCCAGACCTACAGCAATCCGGCTCAGATTGCGCTCGACAGCAACGGCGATCTGTTCATCGCCGATAGCCACAACAATCGGATTCTCGAGATCAGCGCCAGTGGCGCTGTGAGCACGGTGGCGAGCGCCAGTGCGGGTCTGAACACGCCCGATGGGGTGGCCGTCAACGCTGCCGGCACGCAGCTGTACGTTGCCGATACGGGCAATAACCGCATCGTCGAGGTCTCCCTGCCCAGCCTCGCCGAGGCTACGCTGCTATCGAGCGGATTGAACCAGCCCGCGGGGGTGGCGATCGACCCGGTCAACGGCGATGTCATCGTGGCCGACACCGGCGACAGTGCGATCAAGTCCGTGACGCCCGCGGGCGTCGTGACCACGCTGGCAGATTCGAGCAAGGGCGTGAATGCTCCGGAGGGCGTTGCGGTCGATGCCTCGGGCAACATTTACGTCGCGAACACCTCCGCCAACTCGGTCCTGGAGATTTCCTCCGGCGGGACGGTGACGTCACTGCCCGGAACGTTCTCCAACCCCTTTGGCGTTGGCGTGGATACGGCGGGCGATGTGTACGTGGCCAACACCAATGGCGATGACGTGGTACAGGTCACGCCGAGCGGTGCAGTGCGTACCCTCGCGGGGACCACCGGCTCGCAGGGGGACTGTGCTACCACCAGCCCGGTGCTGTTCCACAACCCCTGGGGTGTGGCGGTGACGAGCACCGGAACGC
>JAKADE010000404.1 GCA_021820785.1 Pseudomonadota bacterium | reverse complement strand
CAAACGCCTCGCCGAGGGCAAGCGCATCATCTCGATCGCGTTCCGCGAGCCGCCGAAGAGCATGTTCCCGCCGGACTCCGGGGTCGGCGCACAGGGCCCCGATCACCTCACGTTCGACCTGGCGGACGTCTCGAAGATGTCGCTGTCGTTCTACGGCAAGCGCCCGGGACCCGGGATGCGCCTCGACAAGCTCAGCCTGCAGTTCGCCATGCACGATACGGGGCTGGTCGGGGAGGTGCTCGAGGCCTACGAGCGGCTGATCCTCGACGCGATGCGCGGGGACCGCACCCTGTTCACCACGGCCGAGGGCATCGAGCGGCTGTGGGAGGTTTCCAGTCCGCTGCTCGAGGCCCCGCCGCCGGTGCGCCTGTACGCGCCGGGCTCCTGGGGCCCGAACTCCATGCATCAACTGATCGCCCCGCACGCGTGGCGGTTGCCGTTCGAGCGGGGCTGGCGCGACCCGAACAAGGCCGGAAGCTGAGCCGGTAACGAAGCAGCGAACGGGGGAGCGTCCGCTCCCCCTCCACCGGCTGGATTTCCCGCCGGGGAACCCCCATAGCGTAAAATGCGTCCAATCGGTTCAGGAGGTATCAGATGGCGTTTCAGTTTCGGCGATCCGGCAACCCCGGCTTGAATCAGAACACCTTCGGGCGGGTGCCGCGCGTCGGGTTCGGCGAGCAGCCCATGACCGTGGCCGGCACGGTGAACAAGTCGTTCCTGCTGCTGGTGGTCATGATGGTCTGCGCGCTGTGGCCGTGGTCGCAGGCGAGCGCCGGCAACCTGCAGGCCGCCGGCGGCCTGATGACCCTCGGGGCCATCGGCGGGTTCATCCTGGCGTTGATCATCAGCTTCAAGCCCACCACCGCGCCGTTCCTGGCGCTGCCCTATGCGGCGCTCGAAGGCGTGGTGCTCGGGGGCATCTCGGCGGTGTTCGAGCAGCGCTATCCGGGCATTGCGATCCAGGCGATCGGCGCGACGTTCGCCGTCACCCTGGTGATGCTGACGCTGTACCGCACGCGCGTGATCCGGGTGACCGAGCGGTTCCGGGCGGTCGTGATGGGTGCGATGTTCGGCATCGTGCTGCTGTACGTCGGGGCGTGGATCCTCTCGTTCTTCCACTATGCGGTGCCGTTCATCAACGGCGGCGGCCCGCTCGGCATCGGGTTCTCGATTCTGGTGGTGGGCGTGGCGGCCTTCATGCTGATGCTCGACTTCGACATGATCGAGCAGGGCGCCGCTCAAGGCGCCCCGCAGTACATGGAGTGGTACGGCGCCTTCGGTCTGATGGTGACCCTGGTGTGGATGTACGTGGAAATGCTGCGGCTGATGGCGAAGCTGCGCGAGTGAACGGGGGCCGCGGTGCGCTGGACGTGACCGCGGTGTCCTCGAGTGCAACGAACCGCCGCGGGCCCGAACGGGCGCGCGGCGGTTTTCATTTGGGGGTTGGATGGACGAAGACGGTCCGCTGCTCGAGCCGGTGGAAGTGCCCTACACGGCGCTCTCGCCCGAGGCGCTGCGCGGGGTGATCGAGGCATTCGTGCTGCGCGAAGGCACCGACTACGGCGAGCGCGAGTACTCCCTCGCGCACAAGTGCGATCAGGTGCTCGCCCAGCTGCAGCGCGGCGAGGCGCACATTTACTACGATCCTGAAACCGAATCCGTGACCCTGGAGGCCAAGGCCGGCGCCGCACGGCGCCGGCCTTGGCCCTGAGGCTCGCTCAGCGCAGCACTTCCTCGAGGAACTGCCGCAACGCCTGCCACGAGCGCCGGTCGGCTGCCTCGTCATAGGCCATGCCGTTCGCCCGGTCGTTGGCGTGCGGGTTGGTGAAGGCGTGCAGCGTGTTGCCGTAGGCGTGCAGCTGCCAGTCCGCTCCGGCCGCGCTGAACTCCTTGGCCACTGCGAGCACATCCTCGGGAGGGGCCATCGGATCATCGTAGCCGTGCAGGATGAGCACCTTCGAGGACACCTTCTGTGCCGGCAGACCGCTCGGCTTGAGCAGCCCGTGGAAGCTCGCGACGCCGCGCACGTCCGCGCCGCTGCGGGCGAGGTCGAGCACGCACATGCCGCCGAAGCAGAAGCCCATCGCCGCGACGCGGCGCGCATCGACCTGCGGTTGCGCGCGCAGCGTCTCGAGCCCGCTCAGGATGCGCCGGGCGAGCAGCTTGCGGTCCTGGACCAGCGGGGTGATCAGCGCCTGGCACTGCTCGGTGGTCTCCCCGCGCTTGCCCTTGCCGAACATGTCGAGCGCGAATGTGGCATAGCCGTGCCAGGCGAGCCGGCGCGCCTTGCGCTCGACGAATTCGTCGCGTCCGTTCCACGCGTGGCTGATCAGCACCGCCGGCAGCGGACCGGGTCGTGCATCGTCGTAGCAGAAAAAGCCCTCGAGGACGGTCGAGCCCTCGTGGTATTCGATCAGCTGTTCCCGTATCGCCATGATCTTCACTCCACAGAATTGCGCAGGGGGGCGGCAGTGTACCCCGGGCGGCCAATTGTATGCCTGGGGGATGCTTGTTACGCTGGCCACCATGGTCACCGCACAGCAAGCCCTGCAGCGCCTGAAAGAGGGCAATCGCCGCTTCGTCGAGCGGGTCCGCAACCAGCAGGCGGCCCTCGGGGCCTCGCCGCAGATCCACCTCACCCAGGAGCAGAAGCCCTTTGCCATCGTGCTCGGCTGCTCGGACGCGCGGGTGCCGGCGGAGCTGGTGTTCGACCAGGGGCTCGGGGATCTGTTCGTGATCCGCGTGGCCGGCAACATCGTGGCGCCTTCGCTGATCGGCAGCGTTGAATTTGCCGCCGAGCAGTTCGATACCCGCCTTGTGGTGGTGCTCGGACACTCCCGCTGCGGTGCGATCCAGGCGACCCTCGAGCAGCTGCGCCGGCCGGCGGAGAACCAGTCGCCGAACATCCGCTCCATCGTCGATCGGGTGCGCCCGTCGATCGAAGGGTTGCTGAAGACCGAACTGCGCAACGATGAAGCGGCGCTCGTGCGCCAGGCCGTACGGGCCAACGTCGGGGTGTCAGTCAGTCACCTGCGCTACGGCTCGGACGTTCTCGAGCGACTCATCCAGAACGATGGGCTCGCGGTGGTCGGCGCGGAGTACTCGCTCGAGACCGGCGAGGTCGACTTTTTCGACGGCGTCTCGGCGTAGTCATTCGCGGTGACTCGGCCCGCCTGGCGAGCCGCGGTGCCTGGGCCGTCAGCGCCGCTCGCTCAGGCGAGGTGTCTCATCCGATCCATCCGAATCCGCGCAGCATCACGCCGAGGAGCACCAGAAAGAGCGTGACCATCAGGCTGAGCATGGCCCATTCGTGTTTGAGCATCCGGGCGCCCAGGGCGGAAATGTCGGTGCGCAATTCGGAAAAGCCGGTCTGAGCTTCAGTTCGGAGGACCTTGATCTCGCCGTGCATCTCGGCGCGTACGGCCTTGAACCCGTCCTGCATCTCGGAACGCACGGCCTTGAACTCGCCGCTCATCTCGGTTTGGCCGGAAGCGAGTCTCGCGTGGAGCGCCTGAAAGCAATGGTGTGTTTCGGCTCGGTGAGCCGACAGATCTTCGCGGATCTGCCGAAGATCTATTTTCAGATCACTGATGTCGGCGCGGATGTGCGACACGTCGGATTCCAGTCTCGCGACACGGGCGTGGATCGAATCGGTCATGTCGTATGCAGCTGTGGCCCAGGAGACCTCCTTGGCCACGAAATACCCGTGAAAAAACAGGGTGTCAACATGAATCAGAGTCCCGCCCTGACCGCTCATCGGGCTGTTCCTGACAGCCCTCGAGCGCTCTTGGCCCTGACGGGCCGTTGGGCGAGTTCACGGTTCTGCGTGGGGCGGCGCTGAGCGCACTGGGCGGTTTCCCGCCGTGTGCGCTCCGCCGCGCAGGCCACTCCCCGTGCGTC
>JAKADE010000403.1 GCA_021820785.1 Pseudomonadota bacterium | reverse complement strand
GCTGGCGCATTACCGCCAGCGCTTCCGCCACATCCTGGTCGATGAGTTTCAGGACACCAACACCATTCAGTATGCGTGGCTGAAGCTGATCGCCGGGGAGGGCGGCTGTCCGTTCGTGGTTGGGGATGACGATCAGTGCCTTGCGGCTGGCACAATGATCACGATGGCCGATGGTTCTCAGAAAGCTATCGAAAGGATTGAGGTCGGCGAAAAAATAATGTCGGGCTACGGCAGTGGCGATTTCAGGCCGGCTGTGGTGACACGAAAATTTTCCGCTCGGCGCACAGGCGCAATGATTCGCTTGCGCATGCGTTCAGGACGAGTCATCTGCAGCACTCCTGAACACACCCATCTTGCCGGATACGTCTTGGGTGAGACGCCACAAACGCATTTTCTGTACCTCATGCACAAGGAGGGCGTCGGATACCGGCTCGGTACCTCACAGGTTTATACAAACGGGCAAGTCAAGCCCATGGTCGGCTTTAAGCAGCGGGCGCTCACAGAGCATGCAGACGCCGCCTGGGTAATTCGCACTCATTCCAATGAGAATGACGCGCGCCTCGATGAGACGCTCACATCACTAAAGTACGGGCTGCCTACGCTGCCGTTCGTTCCGCGCAAGGGAAAGGCGCGCAACGGGCTGGTTCACGATCCGGAATACATTGCGCGAGTTTTTCGATCCGTCGATTCCGTTTCCGCTGCGGCTAAACTTCTCGCCGATGTTGGATTAGATCTGGAACGCCCTCATCATGCGCCTCGCAGCCGAAACTCATGTCGGCGAAACCTTGTGATTACATTGTGCGGTGATCGTCGCGGATCAAATCCGATGCACTGCATAAGCATCGTAGGAACGAGCGAGGCGGATAAGGCCGTACTGAAGGAGAGTGGATTCAGCGTCAGAGCGGCGAAGAGCGGGTCGAAGAGTTGGCGGTTCGAGACGGTACGAAGTGATTTCGGCGAACTGATGGAAATTGCACGGCGCATTCGCGACGCACTTGGTGCGCGTTACATTCTACAGGCGAGAATTCTAAATCGCTCGCTTCCGTTCGTTCGTGCTGCGGCTATTCGGCCTGGAATGGCCATGGCGACTCATCATTCTGGATTCGATATTGTGGAACGAGTTGAATACCAGGAGTCAAATACTGACGTCTTTGATCTGAACGTCGATCGTACACACAATTACATTGCGAACGGCGTTGTTACGCACAACTCTGTATACGGGTGGCGCGGCGCGCGCGTGGAGAATCTGCAGCAGTTTGGGCGTGATTTCCCGGCGCTCAAGCTGTTCCGCCTGGAGCAGAACTACCGCTCGACGGGCACGATTCTCGCGGCGGCCAACGGGTTGATCACCAATAATTCCGGCCGGCTCGGCAAGACGCTCTGGACCAGTGGTGATGACGGAGAGCCGATCCGGGTCTATGCGGCCTTCAACGAGCGCGACGAGGCGGAATTCGTCTGTCAGCGCATCCGCGAGCACGTCGCCCACGGCGGCTTGCATCGTGACGTCGCGATCCTCTACCGCTCGAACGCCCAGTCGCGGGTATTCGAAGAGATGTTCCTCTCGGCGCGCATTCCCTACCGCGTATATGGCGGCCTGCGATTCTTCGAGCGCGCCGAGATCAAGGATGCGCTCGCATACCTGCGCCTGATCGCCAACCGGCGCGATGACGCCTCGTTCGAGCGGGTGGTGAACCTGCCGACCCGGGGGATCGGCGCGAAGAGCCTCGAGACGCTGCGCGGCGCGGCCCGCGCCGCGGGCAGTCCGCTCTGGGAGGCTGCGCAGGCCACGATTGAGACAGATGCGCTCGGGCCGAAAGCCGCGGCGGCATTGCGCGGCTTTCTGGAACTCATCGAGCGGCTGAGCGCCGAAGTCCAGGGCCTTGCGCTGCACGAGCAGGTCGACCGCATGCTCGAGGTGAGTGGCCTGATCGAATTTCACAAGCGCGACAAGGCCGACCGCGGCGAGGCGCGCGTGGAAAACCTCGAGGAACTGGTGAGCGCCGCACGCGGCTTCCAGACCGATTCCCTCGACACCGAGCTGCCGCCGCTCGAGGCCTTCCTCGCCCACGTGACGCTCGAGTCCGGGGAAGGTCAGGCCGATGCCTGGGAAGATTGCGTGCAGATGATGACGCTGCACACCGCGAAGGGACTGGAGTTTCCCATCGTATTTCTCACCGGCATGGAGGACGGCCTGTTTCCGCACCAGCGTTCGATCGGCGATCTGGACGGTCTCGAGGAAGAGCGCCGCTTGTGCTACGTTGGCATGACGCGGGCCATGAAGCAGCTGTATCTGACGTATGCCGAGCAACGCCGCCTGCACGGTATCGACAGCTATAGCCAGCCGTCGCGTTTCATCAAAGAGACTCCACAGGAGCTCATCGAGGAGATCCGGCCGCGGCTGCAGGTGGCGCGGCCCGTGGCGAGCGGACGATTCGCCCGCGAGTCCTCCTATGACAGCGTACCGGTGCACCGCTCGAGCTACGGCACGCCCCGGTCACGCGCCGAGCCGCCCATCCCGGGTATGCGGCTGGGCGCGCGGGTGCGCCATGGCAAGTTCGGCGAGGGTGTGATCCTCAACCTCGAGGGCAGCGGCCCGCAGGCGCGTGTCCAGGTCAACTTCGAGCGTCAGGGCACGAAGTGGCTGGTCATGCAGTACGCCAATCTGGAACCCCTATGAAGATTCTCATCCTCGGTGCCGGTCAGGTCGGCCGCACGGTCGCCCGCCACTTCTCGCGCGAAGAAGCCAATGACGTCACCGTCGTCGACAACGACGAGGATGTGTTGCGGGATCTGCAGGACCGGCTCGACGTGCATACGGTGGCCGGCAACGCAGCCTATCCGAGCGTCTTGCAGGCGGCCGGCGCCGGCGAGGCAGACTTGCTCGTTGCACTGACCAACAGCGACGAAGTCAACATGATGGCCTGCGAAGTAGCATTCCGGCTGTTCCGCACGCCGACCAAGATCGCGCGCATCCGCTCCTCGGAGTACACCTCCCGGCCGGAGCTGTTCAGCGAGACCGCGATCCCGGTCGACGTATTCATCAGTCCGGAGCAGCTCGTCACGGAGTACCTGGAGCGGCTCATTCATCACCCAGGCGCATTTCAGCTGCTCGAGTTCGCCGCCGGCAAGGTGCGTCTCGTCGGAGCGCGCGCCGAGCCGGGAGGACTGCTGGTCGGGCACAGCCTGCGGGAGTTGCCGGAGCTGCTCGGCCAGATCCAGACGCGTGTGGTGGCGATCTATCGCGCCAGCCGGCTCGTGCCGCCGCACGGCGATTCGGTCATCGAGGCGGGCGACGAGGTCTTCTTTCTCGCCGCCGGCGAAGACGTGCACAGCGTGATCGGTGCACTGCGCCGCGAGGATTCACGCGTGCGGCGCGTGCTGATCGCCGGTGGCGGCAACATAGGCCAGCGGCTGGCGCGCTCACTGGAGCGCAGTGCACAGGTCAAGCTCATCGAGCACGACGCGCGGCGCGCGCAGCTGATCTCCGAGCAGCTGGAGAACACCATCGTGCTGTCCGGTGACGCGGCCGACGAGGAACTGCTGATCGAGGAGAACATCGACAGCGCCGACGTGTTCGCGGCAATCACCAACTCGGAAGAGACGAACATCCTCTCGGCCATGCTGGCGAAGCGGCTCGGCGCCCGCCGGGTCATGGCGCTGGTGAATGCCTCCTCGTACGCCGACCTGATCGAAAGCGGCAGTATCGACGTGGCGGTTACTCCGCAGACGATCACGATCGGAACGCTGCTGGCGCATGTGCGTCGCGGCGAAGTGGTGCGCGTGCACGCGCTGCGGCGCGGCGCGGCTGAGGCGATCGAGGCAGTGGCGCGGGGCGAGGAGCAGAGCTCGCGCGTGGTTGGTCGGACGGTCAAGGACATCGAGCTGCCCGAGGGCGCGTCGA
>JAKADE010000402.1 GCA_021820785.1 Pseudomonadota bacterium | reverse complement strand
TCCGCAATTCCGGCGCGCGCCGCAGTATCACCCCGTACCGCAGTATCACCCTGCGCCGCAGTATCACCCGGGGCCGCAGTTCCACCCTGCGCCGCGGGGCCGCCCGCAGCCGGGACCTCGCCGGCCGCCGCGCTGGCGTTGAGGCTCACGCGCCCGGCGCCATGCGCCGGGCGCCTTCCGGCACGCCGGCCAGCCGCGCCGCGACCGCCACGATGAGTCCGAACAGCATCATGGCCAGCAGGTTCTCGAGCCGCTTCAGCGGCTGCGCGGGCGGGCCGAATGGCGCCGCCGACAGCGGTACCACCACGTAATTCATCACCCCGTAGATGACGATCCCGTAGGCGGACCCGCCGCCGAGCGGATGCCGGCCAAGCCTCGGCCAGCGCAAGATTGCGGTCACGTAGACACCCGCGATCACCAGCGCCATCGCCCACTGCAGCAGCAACCCGGCAAGTGCCGCCCCGAGTCCGTCATGGAACGCTCCGGCGCCGAGAACCCCGCTCGCAATCGCCTGCAGAATGACAGGTGGGGGCAGGGAGTTGATCCAGCATGCCGAACCGATATCAACCGTACCGGCGATCCAGCCGCCGCTCAGCACGGCAAGCAGCACCGTGGCACGGGCCGGTGGGCCCGACACCTGATCCGACTCGACCATGCGCTCTCCCCCATCGCCTCTGTCCCTTGAGTATCCGACCGGTCCTGCGAATAGGCAATTTTGCGTATGGAGCACGCGCCGACCGATGACCAAACTCATCTTCCGCGCGATGCGGCGGCGCGGAAAGTCCGGGACATGTCGACGCCGCTCACTTCAACTCCCCGAGGAGCGCCGATGGCCCTGGTCGCCCTGCTCGTCCCAGCGCTCGTGTTGTGTGCCGGCGCGCTGCTCGCGGCGTACTGGCTGCGCAAGCGGCCCGCACTGAAATCCGTGGTGTGGGCCGTGTTCGCCTGCATCGCCATTCTGACGATCGGCGCGACCCTCCTGTACACATCGCTCAGTAAAGGCTCAGCGCGCCCGTCAGCGACCGCCCGCTCGCCACAAGCGATGGTCGCGACACTGGCGAGTCAATTGCGCGCGCAGCCGAACAACCTGAACGGCTGGATGATGCTCGGACGCTCCTACCTCGTGTTGAAGGACTATCCGCTCGCAGCGCATGCCTATGGGGAGGCCGTGCGGCTCTCCCCCGAGAACACCCAGGCCCTGCTCGGGGAAGCGCAGGCGCTGATGCTGACCCAACAGCACGCGCTGACCGGACACGCCGGTGATCTGGTCGAACGGGCGCTGGCGCGCTCCCCGAATGATCCGCAGGCCCTGTTCTTCGGCGCAGTCGTCGCGTTGCATCGCGGCGAGTGGGTGCTGGCGCGCCGCCGCTTCACGCGAGTCCTCGCGCTCGCACCGCCGCCCGACATACGCCACATCGTCACGCAGCAGCTCGCCGCCATTGACCAGCACCTCGGTACGAAAACACCGATATCCCCTTCAAACGGTTCGGCCGTGATCCGGGTGCGCCTGGAGTTGTCCCCTGCGCTCGCCCATGCCGCCCCGCACTCGGCGCCCCTGTTTGTGTTCGTGCGTGATCCGCACCACCCCGGACCGCCCCTGGCCGTCAAGCGCCTGCGCAGCAAATTTCCGCAGACCGTCGTGCTGCGCCCGACCGATGCCATGGTGGCGGGTCTCGCCTTCCGCGCCGGGGAACGAGTCGAGGTCATCGCAAGGATCGCACCGACCGGGGACCCGCTGAATCGGCGCGGCGACCTGTCCGGACAGACGCGCTACCGCGTCGGGCGCGACGGACTGGCCGAAATCCGCATCGATCACGTCACCCGTTGATGGGTCAGCCGGGGGACGCACAGACTTCCGTACCGGCGCGCCCGGCCAGACGTATTCTGCCGGCAAACTCGACGACCTGACCGAAGCTCAAACCGCCGTCGTTGCAGGGCACCTGCTCGTTGAGACAGACGCGCAATCCCTCTTCGGCCAGGGCGCACTGGGCGAGCTCGACCAGCAGCGCATTCTGAAACACCCCGCCCGTCAACCCGACGCGCCTGAACCCCTCGGCCTTCAGCGCCCGGGCCACGGCTGCGATGCCTGCCGCCAGCGCGACGTGAAAATCGTAGGCGGCACGCGCCGCATCTGCGGGCGCTGACAGCAGCGGCTCGATGAGCGGCTGCCAGTCAAGTCGCAATACCCCGGTTGCATCGGTCAACAGGCGTGGCTGCGGGTACGGACGTTCCTGGCTGCCGGCGAGCGCCCCGCGCCGCGCCAGCGCCTCGAACCGCATCGGCGCCTCGCCCTCGTAGCTCGTCACATCGACACCGAGCAGCAGCGCAGCCGCCGCATCGAACAGGCGACCGGCCGCACTCGTCAACGGCGCGTTGAGCCCGGCGCACCAGGCCGCGTGCACTACTCCGTCCTCGTCTCGCCCCGGTAGACGTACACCGAGTTCCCAGCAGATGCCGGCGGCGCTGCGCCACGGTTCGCGCGATGCGCGTTCCCCGCCGGGCAGCCGGAACGGTCGCAGGCTCGCCCGGCGGCGCCACTGGCCGGGCGTGCCGCTGAACACCTCTGCGCCCCAGAGCGTGCCGTCCTCCCCGAGTCCGGTTCCGTCCCAGGCAAACACCAGCATCGGGTCCTCCGGATCGTGCTCGGCAGCAAGTCCCGACGCATGTGCGCGGTGATGCGCGACCGCGCTCACCGGCAGTCCCGCCGAGGCGGCCCAGCGGCTCGCGGCATAATCCGGGTGCGCATCGCAGATGAGCTGCGCGGCGCGTACGCCATACAGCCGCTGCAGATCCTCGATGACCTGCAGAAACACCTCGACGCTGCGCGCGCTGGCGAGATCCCCGATGTGCGGGGAGATCACCACACGGCGCTCCCACGCGAGCGCCACGGTCACCTTCTGGTGACCGCCCGTGGCGAGCACCGGGCGCTCGAGGCGCCAGGGCAGCGAGCGCTCCACGGGGCCCAGCCCCCGACCGATCCGCACCGTGCGCACCCGTCCGAGCACCGTGCGCACCACGGAGTCATCGGCCGGCCGTGCGATCGGGCGGTTGTGGTGCAAGAGGGCATTCGTCACGGCGCGCAAATGACGGGTGGCCCTCGCCGGATCGGTGATGACCGGCTCGCCACTGAGATTACCGGACGTCGCCACGACCGGGCCGCCGAGGTCCCCGAGCAGCAAGTGATGCAGCGGACTGTAGGGCAGCAACACGCCGATCTCGGCAAGCCCAGGTGCGATGCACTCCGCGAGCGCAGCGCAAGCTCGGCGTCGGGCCAGGACGATGGGCCGAGCCGGTGAGCGCAGTTGCCGCGCCTCGTCGGCGGACAGTTCGACGTCGCGCCGGACGCAGTCGAGGCCGTCTTCGCCCTCTTGCGGGTACATGACGGCCAGCGGCTTCGCTGGGCGGTGCTTGCGCTGGCGCAGTAGCGCGACGGCGCTCTCGCTGCGCGCATCGCACAGCAGGTGATAGCCCCCGACACCCTTCACGGCGACCACCGCGCCGGCTCTCAGCAGTGCCACCGTGCGCGCAATCGCGTCCTCTGCGCGCACGACCTGGACGCCGAGCTCCTCCAGCCAGAGCGCAGGACCGCACTGCGCACACGCGAGCGGCTCGGCATGAAATCGTCGGTCATCGACCTTGCCGTACTCCGCGGCGCATTGCGGGCACAACGGGAAGCCGGCCATCGTCGTGCGCACCCGGTCGTAAGGCAGCGCCTCGATGAGCGTGTAGCGCGGGCCGCACTGCGTGCAATTGATGAAGGGATAGCGGTAGCGGCGCTCGCGCGGATCGGTGAGCTCGGCGAGACACTCCGCACAGGTGAAAGAGTCCGGCGGCACGAAGACTTCGGCCGAGACTCCGCCGGCGCTCGCCAGGATCGAAAAGCCACGCTCTGGCGCCTGCGCC
>JAKADE010000401.1 GCA_021820785.1 Pseudomonadota bacterium | reverse complement strand
ACCCGGTTGGCGACAGCGCTGGAAATCCCGCTCGGCGGTTGGTTTCTGCCCCCTTCGTATTATGGTACCGCTATCTGACGACGGGTCGAGTATGTTCCTGCGGTTGGCTCGGTGTCAACAGGATGGCGCCGGTCGGTTCGATCATCGCTGGACACAGTGTTTCCCCGTCTCTTTCCGGAGTGAATCCGGCCGTACCGCAAGACGGCCCTGCGCTGGACCACCCGTGCGGGGTGACGCCGCATGATTGCGCCACCATAGCCACGTAGCTTGAGGTCAGACTCAGGCCCGGCGCTCAAGCCCAGCACTCACGGACCGGCCGCCCAGAACGTTGGCTGCGCACCACATCGAGCAGAGCGGTTCAGGCGGTACATCAGTGACACCGCTGTCATTCAACCTTGATTTTGCAGGAAAAATCGGTCGCCGACGCGACGACTTCTCTAAGCAGGATCGGAACACGGACGGCCCGCCCTTGCCTGATAGCGCTATCGGATTCGGGGGCGGTGGGCACGCCCAAGCGGCCCAACCCCCGAGGAACCCGCGACCCGCCCTCACGCCGTCTTCTTCGGCCTGAGGGCGCGCTACTGTAACTGCGCACCTGCATGACGGCTGCCTTTTTGGAGCCGAAAGGCGACTCTACGCCCCACGTATCTCCCGAGCACAGGCGCGATCTCGGTCCCGGAGGGATCTGCGAACCGGTTCGCGCGTCTGCGCGGCCGGAGGCGCCGCGCTCAGCGGGACCGAGCGGCGCTTCGGATCCGCTACACGGAATTCAGCGCCCTCCGACCGGCCGGGACCGTCTGCTCTGCCGAGCGATGCCTTGAAACGAACGGGAATGGAGGTGCGAGCGATCCCGGCGGTTCGCATCACCGCGATCCCCGCCACCTTCTTCCCGTTCGCGCCAAATGCGTTTTTCACACCTGTCCTCAGATACTGGGTTCACCGCGCTGAGAAGCCGCGACAAACCCCTGCCGCCGCTCGGCGGGACTCGATACCGTCGTGACAGTCTCGACGCGCCGACGCGGGCACCGGGTGCCGCACCCGAGCGGTGATCAGACTCGGCAGTGCCGGGAATTCCCGCACACAGACCGACACGTCGGCCTGGACCGGATGCATCTCTACAGCACGGCGCGGCGCTGGACGGTCTCGCCGCTCGCCGTCGACGCACGCGCCTTTGCGATCGCGGCACCCGCTGTACGATCCCATTGACGACGCCACGCTGATACCGCTACCATGTCTGTAGAGATCTTCTTTAAATGTACGCGCGCCCGACATCCCAGTTTGCTCCCCACACGGTGGTCGTGCCGCGCGCTCGACCACTGCGTCCAGCCGGCACGCGCGCCAGTTTCCCATTCCCCGGCCGCCTTCACGCTGACGCGTGATGCGACGGTAGCCCCGAATTCATTGCACGGAGTTGTCCGATGAGCCTTTTTTCCAAGATTGCGCCGGTTCGTTTCGAGGGTCCGGATACCGATAACGAATTCGCCTTCCGTGTCTATGACAAGGACCGCCAGGTCCTCGGCAAGCGCATGGAGGACTGGCTGCGCGGTGCGGTGTGCTACTGGCACTCGTTCAACTGGCCGGGTCAGGACATCTTCGGTGCCGGCACGCTGCCGCGCCCGTGGCTCGGCGCCACGATCACCCAGGAGATGGCCGACGCGAAGCTCGAGGCGGCCTTCGATTTCTTCAGCCGCCTCGGTCTGCCTTACTTCACGTTCCACGACGTCGACGCCATGGCCACCGCGACGACCGCCAAGGAACACGACCGCAACCTCAAGACCATCGTGGCCAACATCGAGGCGAAGATGGCGGCCACCGGCGTGAAGCTGCTGTGGGGCACGGCCAACCTGTTCAGCCATCCTCGCTACGCCGGCGGTGCGGCGACCAGCCCGGACCCGGAGGTCTACAGCTGGGCCGCCACTCAGGTACGCGGCTGCCTGGAGGCGACCCATCGGCTCGGCGGACAGAACTACGTGCTGTGGGGCGGACGCGAAGGCTACGACACACTGCTGAACACCGATCTGAAGCGCGAACTCGATCACTACGGGCGCTTCCTCTCGATGGTCGTCGAGCACAAGCACCGCATCGGTTTCAAGGGCGCGATCCTGATCGAGCCGAAGCCGTTCGAGCCGACCAAGCACCAGTACGACCGCGACGTCGCGACCGTTTATGCGTTCCTGCAGCGCTACGGCCTCGCCAAGGAGGTGCAGGTCAACATCGAAGTCAATCACGCGACGCTCGCCGGACTGGACTTCGAGCATGAAGTCGCCGCGGCGTTCACCTACGGGATCTTCGGCTCGATCGACATCAACCGCGGCGATGCACGCAACGGCTGGGACACCGACCAGTTCCCGAACAATGCCCAGGAGCTCGTTCCGGCGTTCGTCCCGCTGCTCGAGGGCGGCGGCTTCACCACCGGCGGATTCAACTTCGACGCGAAGCTGCGCCGTCAGTCGGTCGATCCGGCCGATCTGTTCCTCGCGCACATCGGCGGCATCGACACGCTGGCGCGCGCACTGCTCGGTGCCGCCGACGTCGTCGCCGAGCGCAAGCTCGCCGATCTGAAGAAGACCCGCTACCAGGGGTGGGACGGGCCGCTCGGCCAGCGCATCGAGAGCGGTTCGCTCGATCTGGCGGCGCTCGCGGACCTCGCCATCGCCTCGGACTTCCAGCCGACGGTGCGCTCGGGCAAACAGGAGCTCGCCGAGAGCCTTATCGCGCGGCACTGCAAGTACTAAACTAGGTGAGTGACCAATCAGCCCATTCGCAGCGTGGCCATCGTCGGCGGCGGAACCGCCGGCTGGATGGCCGCTGCGACACTCTCGCAATCCTTTCCGCATCTCAACGGTAGTATCCGGCTCATCGAGTCCGAGGAGATCGGCACGGTGGGCGTCGGCGAGGCGACCATCCCGCCGATCATCGAGTACCTCCGGACGCACGGAATCGACGAGAACGAGCTGATCCGCAAGACGCAGGCGACCTTCAAACTCGGCATCGAGTTCAAGGACTGGCGCAGGGCCGGTCACAGCTACATCCACCCATTCGGGCCCACGGGCGCCCCGCTTCGCGGGGTGCCCTTTTACACCTACTGGCACAAGTGCGCGCACGCCGGAACGGCGGCGCCGCTCGACGTCTACTCGCTGCAGGCCATGGCGGCCCGGGACGCCCGCTTCGCGCGGCCCACGCCCCGGCAGCACTCCCCGCTCTCGACCCTGGTTTATGCGCTGCACCTGGATGCAAAGCGCTTTGCCACCTACCTGCGCGGCTATGCCGAAGCACGCGGCGTACGCCGGACCGAGGGCAAGGTGCGCAGCGTCGCCCTGCGCGGCGAGGACGGCTTCATCGACTCACTCACGCTCGACAGTGGCGAGCGCATCGGCGCGGATCTGTACATCGACTGCACGGGCTTTCGCGGCCTGCTGATCGAAGGGGCGCTGCACACAGGATACGACGATTGGACGCACTGGCTGCCGTGCGATCGGGCCATTGCGGTGGCGTGCGAGCGCAACGGCCCGCTCTCCTCGCACACCCTGGCCAAGGCTCGCGAAGTCGGCTGGCAATGGCGCATCCCGCTACAGAACCGGGTGGGCAACGGCTACGTCTACAGCAGCCAATTCATGGACGATGATGCGGCCGAAGCGGCCCTGCTCGGGAGCCTCGAGGGCCGGCCGCTGCGCGAGCCGCTGCGGCTACGCTTCACCACCGGCCGGCGCCGCAAGAGCTGGAACCGCAACTGCGTGGCCATCGGGCTTTCGGCCGGGTTTCTCGAGCCACTCGAGTCCACCGGCATCCACCTCATCCAGCGTGGTCTGTTCGTGCTGCTGAAGCTCTTTCCCGACCGGAACTTCCACCCCCGGGACATCGAGGAGTACAACCGCCAGCTCGCCTTCGACTACGAGCGGGCGCGC
>JAKADE010000400.1:1052-3908 GCA_021820785.1 Pseudomonadota bacterium | reverse complement strand
ATCAGCGCGACGCCGCGCGAGATGTCGCGCGCGGACATGGATGCGGTGCGCGAGCAGTTCGTGCGCGCCGCCCGGCTCGGGGCCGAGGCGGGCTTCGACATGCTCGAGCTGCACATGGCCCATGGCTATCTGCTCGCCTCGTTCCTCTCGCCGCTGACCAACCAACGGCGCGACGAATACGGCGGCAGCATCGGCGGCCGGCTGCGCTTCCCGCTCGAGGTCCTCAATGCCGTGCGCGCGGCGTGGCCCGGCGAACGTCCCCTCTCGGTGCGTCTCTCGGCCACGGACTGGGCCGAGGGGGGACTTTCCGAGGAGGACCTGCTGGCGATCGCCCGGGCACTGAAGGCCGCGGACACCGACCTGATCGATGTCTCGACCGGCCAGACCGTCCCGTGGCAGGCGCCCGTGTACGGGCGGATGTGGCAGACCCCCTTCGCCGATGAAGTGCGCAACGAAATCGGCATCGCCACGCTCGCAGTCGGGAACATCTACGAATCCGACCACGTCAACACCATCATCGCGGCCGGACGCGCCGACCTGTGTGCGATCGCCCGGCCGCATCTGGCCAACCCGGCGTGGACGCTCGAGGCAGCTGCCCGACAGGGCTACTCCGCGCAATGGTGGCCGAAGCCGTATCTGGCGGGCAAGGCCCAGCTGGAGCGCAACGTGCAGCGCTCGATGGTGGCCGGAGCCGCGGAGTGATGCACTCGGGCACAGCCGCCGAGAACGCGCCGCTCGCCGGCAGGCATGCGGTCGTGACCGGTGCTGGTCGGGGCATTGGGGCCGCATGCGCCGCGGCGCTCACCGCCGACGGGGCGCGCGTGACGCTCCTTGGCCGAGAACTCGCCCGTCTGCAGGACACCGCACGAACGCTCGGCGGAGCGGCGCGGGCTCTGCCACTCGAGGCGGACGTCACCGACGAGGCCGCATTGGAGCGCGCGTTCCGCGCAGCTCGCGCCGAATTCGGCCCCGTGCACATTCTGATCAACAACGCCGGCCGCGCCACGAGCGCGAAATTCACCGACACCGATCCAGCGCTCTGGCAAGCGATGCTCGCCGTCAATCTCACTGGTCCGTACCTGTGTGCCCGGCTAGCGATCCCGGACATGCTCGCTGAAGGGTTTGGACGCGTCGTCAACATCGCGAGCACCGCCGGGCTGCGCGGGGGCGCTTACATCGCAGCGTACGCCGCCTCCAAGCATGGCGTCGTCGGACTAACGCGCTCGCTCGCGCTCGAGTACGCAGCACATCCGATCACGGTCAATGCCCTGTGCCCTGGATTCACGGACACCGACATCGTCAAGGACGCGATCGCTCGCATCACGCGCAAGACCGGCCGCACCCCGGAACAGGCGCTCGATTCACTGCTCGGCGCAAACCCGCAGCGGCGACTCATCGCACCAGCCGAAGTGGCCCACGCGATGCTGTGGCTGTGCCGTCCGGGAACCGAGAGCATCACGGGGCAAAGTCTCGCAATCGCAGGCGGGGAGGTGTACTGATGGCCCGCAACACAGAGGGCAAGGAAAAGACGGGCGCCGTCCCGGTCGACGCCGAGACGCGGCTGAATGACGATCATCACATCTCGGTACGCCTGTGGCTGCGGCTGCTCTCCTGCACCAACCAGGTGGAGGGGCGTATTCGCCAGAACCTGCAGACGCGTTTCGGCACCACGCTGCCGCGCTTCGACCTGATGGCACAGCTCGAGCGGGCGCCGGACGGGCTGAAGATGAGCGAACTGTCGCAGCGCATGATGGTCACCGGCGGCAACGTCACGGGCATCACCGACGGCCTGCAGAAAGAGGGGCTGGTGATCCGCGAGGTCGACCCGGCCGATCGGCGCGCATTTCGGGTCAAACTCACCCCCGAGGGCGTGCGCCAGTTCGCCCGCATGGCGAGCGAGCATGAACAATGGGTCATCGATCTGTTCAGCAAACTCTCGGTGCGCCAGAAGCGCGACCTGATGGATCTGCTCGGGCTCCTGAAGGAGTTCGCGCAGCTGCCGGCACAGCATTGAAGGGGTCCGCATGAGCCCTGAGCGCACTTTTGACATCGAGCGGTTCGAACCGCGCCACTTCCGTTGGCACTCGCACGAGCGTGTCGGGGTGATCACCCTCGACCGACCGGAGCGCAAGAATCCCCTGACGTTCGACTCGTACGCGGAGCTTCGCGACCTGTTTCGCAACCTGCGCTCGGTGCAGAGCATCCGTGCCGTCGTGCTCACCGGCGCGGGCGGCAATTTCTGCTCCGGCGGCGACGTGCACGAGATCATCGGACCGCTCACGGCCATGGACGCGGCCGGACTGCTCGCGTTCACGCAGATGACGGGCGATCTGGTCAAGGCGATGCGCGCCTGTCCGCAGCCCATCATCGCCGCTGTCGATGGCGTATGCGCCGGCGCCGGCGCCATCCTCGCGATGGCCTCGGACTTTCGCCTCGGAACGGCGCTGGCGCGCACCGCGTTCCTGTTCACGCGCGTCGGACTGGCCGGGTGCGACATGGGTGCCTGCGCGATCCTGCCCCGGCTCATCGGTCAGGGCCGCGCCGCGGAACTGCTCTACACCGGGCGCGCCATGTCGGCACAGGAGGGACTGGCGTGGGGATTCTTCAATCGCCTCGAAGAGTGCGCGGCGCTGCTCGGCACGGCCATGGACCTCGCCGGGCAGATCGCCCGCGGACCGACGCTCGCCCATGCGATGACCAAGCGGATGCTGCACGAGGAGTGGCACCTGCCGCTCGATGCGGCCATCGACGCGGAGGCACAGGCCCAGGCGCAGTGCATGCAGACGCAGGATTTTCACCGCGCCTACCACGCATTCGTCGCCAAACAGACGCCGCATTTCGAAGGAAACTGACCTC
>JAKADE010000400.1:0-1042 GCA_021820785.1 Pseudomonadota bacterium | reverse complement strand
GCAGTCCCCTCGAATGGCCCTTCTTCACGCCGGCGCACCGCGCGCTCGGAACGCGGCTTCAGACGTGGGCCGAGCAACACTTGGCGCAGGCTGGAGGCGCGGAAGACGCCCCGGCCGTGGAGCGCGCCTGCCGCTCGCTCGCCGTGACCATGGGCGAGGCGGGCTGGACCGCGTATTGCGTAGGCCGCGGCGGGCAGGGATCGGCCGAGTCGGCCGGTCCGGCCTTCGACGTGCGCGCACTCGCCTTGATCCGCGAGACTTTCGCGCGCCACGATGCGCTCGCGGACTTCGTGTTCGCGATGCAGGGTCTCGGCAGTGGACCGATCTCGCTGGCAGGTTCCGCGCAACTGAAGGCCCGTTACTTGCCGAGAGTCGCCAGCGGAGCGGCCCTCGCAGCGTTCGCCCTATCGGAACCCGATGCCGGCTCGGACGTCGCAGCGCTGGAGTGTTCGGCTCGCCGCGAGGGTGACAGTTATGTCCTCGACGGCCAGAAGACTTGGATTTCCAATGGCGGCATCGCCGACTTCTATTGCGTTTTTGCGCGAACCGGTGCGCCGCAGCGCCGCCCGGACGGGGCCGTGAGCGCCGAGGGCATCAGCGCTTTCGTGGTCGACGCCGACGCGCCGGGGCTCGAGATCGCCGAGCGATTCACACCGATATCCCCGCATCCGCTGGCGCGTCTGCGTCTGCACGCCTGTCGGGTACCGGCCGCCCAACGCCTCGGAAACGAGGGTGAGGGCTTCAAGCTCGCCATGCGCACCCTCGATGTGTTTCGCACCACCGTAGCCGGCGCAGCGCTCGGTCTGGCGCAATGCGCGTTCGATGCGGCGCTCGCCCATGTCGGCGAGCGCCGGATGTTCGGACGCACGCTCGCGGACTTCCAGCTCACCCAGGCCTCGCTCGCCGACATGGCGGCCGAACTCGATGCCGCCCGGCTGCTCACCTACCGCGCCGCCTGGCTGCGCGATCTGGGCGAAGCGGCCACCCAGGAAGTGGCGATTGCAAAAATGACCGCCACCGAATCGGCACAGCGGATCATCGA
>JAKADE010000012.1 GCA_021820785.1 Pseudomonadota bacterium | reverse complement strand
GGCCTCGGATCCTGGGAATATAGGGGTTTGCGCGTCATGGAGCCCGGCTTTCTACCCACACTGAATCACGAAGACCCTCAATTACTTGCAGCGCTCGCCAAGCCCCAAACCCGTCACACCATGGCACATTCCTGGCACACCCAATCTCAACGCGGCACATTCCTGGCACATGCTCGGCCCTGGGGTTCCCCACGCGAGCACGACGAGCCACCATCCGAGTACGTTCCATATCACTGCTCCAATGTAACCACAACAGGATGTCAGACACGGCTCGCTGCGGCATCCCTGGAAAGCGCACTCCATGCATATTCCCACGCGATGCGCTCCTGCTCCAGGCGAACGTTGATGCCCCAGTAATGCTGCTTTAGCCGCCTGTAGAGAAGCTGCTCATCGGCGGAAAGTGCGGGCAACTCCTGATCGGAGGCCTGTGCCGCCTCTTCGCCCCAGAGCGCTCTGTGAGCGAGCAACGTCTCCTCATCCATCATGAGCGACCTCACGCGCGGCAGAAAAGTGCGTACTCGGCTGAGGATGCGGAAGCCATGGGTATCGAGATCTCCCCAGTAGACACAGTCAGCACGCTGGATCCAACGCGTTCTGGCGAGCGCGCCGGCGCCGTACCCCAGGCGCATGAAGACCACCGAGCCAGAAAGATCACCGAATGCCAGCCCGGTCTGGAGGTTCTCGACGACATAGATGCGAGAGGCCGGCAGATCGAGCTGGTCCAGCTCTTCGACGGACAACGACAGATCGCGGACGCCGCTCACACGCGCGCGCAGGGATTCGTCGAGAATCATCAGCCTGAAGAGCGGGGGCGCACGCTTCAGACCGCTCAGCTCGTAGAAGTCTCCACCCCGTGTCTCATCAGCCCGCAGCAGGCTGAGCAGATCTCCGACCAGCGACGTGCGCGTCTCGAGCCATTTGCTGTCGAGTCCCGGCACTGGCAGTTGCCGTGGATAGAGGCCCGAGGCCGGGTGGGCCGCGAGCCAAGCCAGCATCGTCTCGAGCCTGTGGAAGTCTTCAGCAACGTAATCCGCGAGAACCTCGAAGTGCCGCGACAACCCGGAGCTCAGCGAGGGCCAGCGCGAAACCAATCCGGCGAAGCGGCTGCGCGCTCTCGCCCAGCGCGACTCCTCACCGATCCATTCCGCCACCTCTTCGGGAGCGCGAAGCTCGAGGGTGCCGGGAAGACGGTGCGTTCCGAGGCTTCGCCAACGCCGCTCCGTCCAGACGAGCGTGCCCGGACCCTGCCAAGCCTGCCAGGCACGTAGCCACGTGGCGAGCGCCTCCGGGTTCTGGCGGGCATCCTCCTCGGTCGGATCGCCAAGGCTCACGGCCATCGGCCATTTCCCCTCGATCTCGCCTGCCTCGCGCAGCCAGCGGCGCTGCTGACTTCGATAGCGCGCGAGCAGGAGATCGCGGACGGCTTCAGGAGACCGCAATTGCCGCTTCCCCGCGAGCGGCCTCGGGCAGCTTCAGGCGCTGGCGTGCCTCGTCATACTCGATCAGCAAAACGGCCGAGCGCCGTCGCTCACTGATCTCCACGAAGCATGCCCCGCCGATGAACGGCTCCAGGGTCATCACGGACTTGAGGGGGGTCGCCACAATCATCTGAAAGCCGAAATTGACAAAGATGTTCATGGCCAGGGTGGTGAACTCATTGTCGGCCTTGTCGAAGGCCTCGTCGAGAACCACCGGCGCATACACAGGCGCACCCTGCTCGTTACTGCCGAGCTGGTAGCGCAGAGCTGCGGCGAGGCAGGTGGTGGCGAGCTTCTGTCGCTGCCCGCCCGACTTGCCGGCGCCGCTGCGGTACACCTCCACCTCGGCTCCGTTCTCGTCGAGCTCCCGCCCGATGAATTCGACGTGCTGTCTCACATCGAGCACGGACTCGCGCCAGCGCCGCTGCTCCGGCTCCTGGCTGCCGAGGCGCTCGACCAGACGGCGCAACACGACGAAGCGCGCCTCCGCCTCTTGCCGGTCGTCGGACCAGGCGTGGCTGAGCGCCTGCTGGACCTCATGCCTCAGCTCCCGCACCTCGGCGAGCTGGCGGTCACTGACATCAATGTGCAGATGGGTGCCGGGATTGAAAGACGCATGCCGCAAACTGTCGTTGACTTGCGCCATGCGCTCGAGAATCGACTTGCGCGCCTGGCTGAGGTGAGTGGCGAGCGCCGCCAGGTTCTGATGACTCTGGTTGCGCAGCAGCTCGAAGAAGCGCCGCTCGTGCGCGGGCAGTCCGTCCGTCTCTAGACGCCGGAGGCGAGCAAGGTAATCAGGCGCGCTCGCGATGGTTGTATCCGCGTCCGCTGCATCCAGAAGCCAGCGCCGCTTGAACTCGGTGAAGCAGCTCTCGATGGCCTTCTCGAGTTCGTGAATCTCATTGCCAAGCGTGCGGATCTCGTCACCGACTGCGCGCTCCACCTTCCTTCCGAGCTCATCAACGTTGTCGAGCGTCAGACTCACGCCGAGCGCGGCGAATCGCGCTTCGAGCCCCTGTGCCTGGCGCGGCGTCAACGGGACGATGCCAGGATCTTCCCGCAGGGCACGCAGCTTGTCTTGCGCCGTGCCGATCTCCTCCGCGGCGCGGTCATGTGCGGACTTGACGTCGCGCAGCCCCTTCTCGGCTTCCGATAGGTTGCGTCTGGACTCCTCGATTCGCCGGGCCATCTGCTCAAGAGCCACATTGCCCTCCCGCGCCTCCCGCAACTGGCGCTCGAGCCCCGCGATGCGATCGAGCACCGGTCCCACGTCGATTTCCTGCCACTCGAGGTTGGCTAGGCTCTGGCACTGAATGGCGCGGGCGCCGCGTTCCTGGTCCTGCTTGCGCAACGTGTCGATCTCGCCATCGAGGCGGCCCATCGCGTCGCGCAAGTGCCGGACCTGCTCCTCGAAGAGCGCGAGCTTTTCACGGTTGTCGAACCCCAGCACCCAGTGGCGCCGGTCGTCCACCGCGCTGCGGTCGTCCTTTTCGTGCCGGGACCTGCTGTGTCGCACCTGACCCTGTCGTGTCAGGGCCCGATCCGTACTCCTAAACGCTTGCATCGAATCAACGCAGGCGTAGTCGAAGCGCTGAGCGAGTTCGGCCCGCAGCCAGCTGCGCTGCTCGCACTCCTTGAGCTCCAGCTTGTTTATCAGCGAGGTCGGCGCAATGTGACGCGCGGCCGCGGGATCCGCCGTGCAGCGGTAGTACACGAGACGGTGACCAAGATTTACCGCGTTCACGTGACCCGAGAGCGCGGCGTAGTGGTCCTCACCCACGAGCAAGGACAGGGCAAACCCGTGCAGCACGCGCTCGATGGCGCCGCGCCAATCGGCGTCGCGGGCGCGCACCTCGATGAGCTCGCCCGCAAAGGGCAATGCGGATTCCGGCGCGCCAATGGCGGCTGCGATGCTGCGGCGCAAGTCGAGCATGTGCGCCGGAATACTCGAGGGCTGCCGGCGCAGGGCCGCGACTTCCGCTTCAGCCTGCGCCAGCTTAGTGCGTGCCTCCGTCCGCTCCCGATCCAGGGCGAACCGGCGCTCCTCGGTTCCCTCGCTGTCCTGCTGCCAGTCTTCGACTTCCTGTCGCGCCTTGCCGGTTAGCTCCGCGAAGCCGGCCGGGGTGTCGGGAAGCAGCCAGTTGAGCTTGCGGCACGCTTCGCGCGCCTGGCTCAGCCTGCGCAGACACTCGTCCCGGCGCACCTCCAGCGTCTTCTTCTCGGCTTCCCACCGCTCGAGCAGGTCTCCACCCATCGCGCGGTGCTGCTGCTCGAGATCGCGCAGCGCGGCGGCGTGGTTATCCACCAAGTGCTGGCGCTGTCCGATCTCGCCCTCAAGTCCATCGCGGCGGACCTTCAGAGCCTCAATGTGTTCCTCGAGCAGTGACCGGCGGCGCCCTTCCCGGAACGCATCCATGCCGATCCGCAGCTCTTCGAGCTCGCCCCGTTGCCTGCCCAACATCTCGAGACGCTCATATCGGCTACGCGCCGGAGTGAGCATCTCGACCTGCTCGCGCGCCGTAATCACGGATTGGTGGGCGGCGCTGAGCTCCGCAAACTCGTTCACCAGCCGGTCCGCCACGTCGAACGTGTCGGGCCTCTCCAGCATGAAGTCCCGCAGCAGCGTGTTGAGGTCGCCAAGGTTCTTGGCCGACTGCGTCTTGTGCAGGAGCCGCAGGGCCATCTCGTTCTCGATGCCGAGCATGCGGCAGAAGCGTTCGCTGTAGGCGCGGAACCCGTCAGGCGAGTGGGCCTCGGGGAGTTCCTGTTTCAGCTTGCGCACATCGAGATCGAATCCCTCAAGCTCGCGCAGATCGAACGGTCGCTCGAAGATGAGGTAATGGCGCTTCACATCCGTATTGGCAGTGGTGTTGCCGCGCAGCCAGAACAACTGCACGAGCACGACGGTCTGGCGCGAAGCGTTGACGTAGGAGAGCGCCAATGCCGACCAGGTGGTACCGGCGCGCAGATACCGTGTTGCGATCTCTCCCGACCCTTCATCCTTCTGCTCGGCCCATGCGCCGCGGATGTAGCTCACGAGGTTGCGGTCGCGTCCGGCGCGCTCGGTTTCGCGCGCCGCAGCATTGAAATCGATCCAGCGGGGAGGCACGAGGAGCGCAGAGAAGGCATCGAGGAGCGTCGACTTGCCGGCGCCGGAGGGCCCGACGAAGAGAAAGCCACGCTCCGAAATCGGGATGTCGTGCACTCCCGAGAAGGTGCCCCAGTTGTACACCTGCAGCCGGACCATGCGGAACTGCTCTTCCGTGAACATCGGCAGCCGCGGCTCCACCGGGGCGCCGTTCATTCGGCGTCCTCATCGAGCTCCGCTCCGGCAGTCGCCTGCGCTTCGGCTCCGACCGCCATGTCGCGGTACACGCGAGTCAAGGACTGGACCTCTTCCACGGAAAACAGCAGCTTGAGCGTCGGGGAGATCTCGAAGCGATCCTCGCTCGCGCGGATCTTCTGCAGGATGCTGTACTTCTTGATCTTCTCGATCGAGGCATTTACCCGCTTCACGAAACCGGCCCGATCGGTGCTCGCGGACCGCTCGTAGGTGGTGAGGTAGTCCACGATCTCGTCCCTCGAGATCACCGCTCGCTCGGCGTGCACGTCGGCATGCGACAGCCGCTGCCGCAAGAAAAGCAGCACCACGGAGTCGATGAAGGTCAGGGGCGCGCGGCGCAGCAGCACCGGCGCTTCCAGCTCGCCCGCGTCCGCCTGGCGCGTGAAGGCTACCTGTGTGTCCCGGTCTAGGACGAGATCGAGGAATAGCTCCGACAAGCGGCTGCGGATGAGGGCCTCATCCCGCAGCAGGACTGGCCAGAGCTGCGAGTGCCGGCGAGCCTCGAGCGAAGGTCCGACCAGGAGCTGGACCAACACTCTGCGCGTCTCGAGCGGCAGATCACCGCTGTCCCCGATGTAAAGCTCGGACGAGTCGAGCCGTGGGAGATCGGGTGTCAGCTCAGGTGAGCTCATCGAATCGCTCGCGTAGAAAATAGATGACCGGGATGCGTGCGCTGCGCGGCTGATCGTCCTGACCCACCCACGACACGGTCTCCCGGCGCAGATCGACCCGCTCGCCGTGCTTGCTCCCGAGCGCGATATAGCCGACGACACTCCCAAG
Organism: Pseudomonadota bacterium; assembly: GCA_021820785.1. The sequence goes on along the minus strand of JAKADE010000012.1, from coordinate 13,388 downwards.
CCCCTGCCTGGCGGGGAAGCGGCTCAGAACCTCGCCGATCGAGGCTTGGGGCCGCCCCGCGAGAACCGCGCGTACATTCGAGCGCAGGGCGCCGAAGTCGATCTCGGATTGGGCAATCAGCTCGCCCACCGTATCGAGGTCGAGTGCCGCGGCATCCCCAGCCTGCATGCCGCGCTCGACCGCGTGCAGCGCAGGGTCGTAAAGCTTCCATTGCGAGAGCGAGCGTACACGACCGCTGCTGAGCTGCAAGGTGTAGGCGAGCAGCTCAGTGGCCTTCACGTCCTCCTTCAGTGCGAGTGCCGCGCTCTGCGCCTCGCGCAGCGTCAGATTGAGCCGCCGCTGCTCGAGGTACTCCCTGCTCTGGACGAAGTGCTTGAGGCTGCGGGCGAAGCTCTGGAGCACCTCGTGCACGGCGCCTCCCTGCTCGAGCAGTGCGCGAGTCAGCCGCAGCAGGAAGCGCCGTTCGCGCGGCTCGAGCTGTCGGGCGAAATCCCGAGCGAGCACCTGGTCGAGCGCCTCCTCGAGGGTGGCACTCTGCTCGGGATTCGTGAGCAAACGCCAGAATGCGGCGAAGGTGCGGCCCGCCTCGCTTTCGCCGATCAGATCGACGCCCGCGAACAGCGCGCTCAGTACCTCGCCGCGATTGCCATCGCTGTCCATGATGCGCTCGCGCAGGTCACGGTTCAGTTGCTCGAAGCGCTCGCGGACGCGGCGGAAGTCCTCCACCAAATCGTCCGCTTGAACGATGATCTCGCGGGCGCGCTCGAGCGCCTGCGCGTCCAACAGGGGTTTCACCCGTCCCTGCTGGACGGCCTCGATATCGCGGTCGATGCGGTCCCGCTCGGCCAACAGCTTGGCGACGCGCGCCTGTGGGTCGAGGTCGGTCTCGTCGGCGAGCCGCACGAGCTGCTGGATCACGGCTGCGAGACGGCTCTCTGTGGCCGCCGTACGTGGTTCGAGCAGACTCGCCGCGAACCGGATCGCGGTCGTCGCCGCCGAGGAGAGTTCGTACTGCTCCTCGGCCGCGCCGGCCGGAAATCGCCGCTCGATGTAGCCGCAGGTGAGCCACTGCGCGACATAGGCCTGGGCGGTCTGGGGCAGCTCGATGCCCTGCGCTCGCAGCTCCTCCAGGTCCCTGCCGATGCGGTCGTGGAATATCGAGGCGGGAAGGCTGCGCTCTCCCTCGAGCAGGTGAGCCTGCAGCAGAGCGAGTACGATCGGCCCGGTGTCAGCCGCAAGCAAGCTCCAAGTGGGCTGCATCCGCAGCCGCCGGAAGCTCGCAACGGTTCTGTCCGCCTTCATATCCCCAACTTCAGATGCAAGGGTCCGTCGAAACGGGACAGGACATCCGAGTAGTTCACTAGCCTAACCGCCATTACCAACCGGCAGCATTCCACGCGTCGGAGAATGCCTCAATCCCACGGACTGCTTCATCGAAGGGCGGAATGTCGCCATACACCATGGCCGCGGTGAAACGCTCGTACCAGTGCCGAGCTTCGGCGCTCGTCTCCAGGTCCGCCAAGGCCTCCCGCGCCCGCTTGATTGGCGCGTCCCTGAATCCGGGATCCTGTCCCCCAAATTCCTCCGCATCTTGCAATAGGCTCTGGCGAGCCAACCGTCCAGTTTCTCTTTCAGTTTTCTCCTGCGGGAAGTGCCTGAAGATGCAGGCGAGGTCGTAGATATGCCTGACGATGTCTTCGTCACGGGAGTTGCCCAATTCGAATACTCGCTCAGCCCCGCGTAGCCGCGCCGACCACCGGCGCAACAGGGCTGCGTTCTTCCCCGCGATGGTCTCACGAATATGTAGGCAAGCGATCGTGTTTGTCCTGTTGGCACGCCCGAGCGCTTCGTTGATCAGGGTATCGTAGCCGCAGATCACTGGCGTCAGAGTTGGAGTCCGCGCACTGATCTCAATCAGCAGTTCCGGTCGCAACGCCTGGTCGAGCGGGTAGAGCGATGCATACTTCAAAGGGATCGCAATGTATCGGTTCTCGTTGCCTGCCTTGACGCTATCGGCTGGGACGTCATATCCCTGCTCTCGCAAGCTGTCGAGCACTTCCGCCTTCGCATGACTCAACAGTCGCTTCTGGGCCGACCTGCTCAGCCCGCTCGGGACGACTACCCGCAGATCGACATCCTCGGAAACTCGCTGTGTATAGCGGTGCGCCTTGGAGACCGCCGTACCGCCACAGAGAACGAACGCCGCCTCATGACCTTGGTATACGATCGGCTGCGCAAAGACAGAAAGCACATCGGAAATGAGAAGATCCTTCTCCAGCTGCGCCGTGGACACACGACTCGAGTGTTCGGCGAGGAACGCGTCAATCAGCTCCGACTGCGCCTCCGTCAGCCGTTTCATGCGTATTCGATGACGCGTGGACCGAAGGCGATTCTTCGCTTCACCCGGGCTCCCGGCACCGCGATACGATCGCCCGCCGGCACCTGCGTTGTGCGCCCCTCCATGTAATCCAGCGCATCCCTGCTCGGCCTTGGTAAATAACCGAGGCGCCGCAAGGCCTGATAGCCGATGTCGATGAGGGGTGTGACCGGAATCGGCTTGCCTGACAGCACCGACGGCTTGGCACGTGCGTACAGACCGTATCCCACCTGGACAAGGACGCCGGTTTGCACGAGCTTGCGCAGCTCGCGGCCGACGACATCGTAAGCTCCGAGATCGGCGAAATCTTCGCGCAGAAAGACGTCGGTCTTGCGCGTGCGACGGATGCGCTCGGCGATGCGGCCTCGGATGGTGGGTGGGTTCCTGATCATGGCGCAAACATACGACCTTTCTGCGCAAATAATCCTAGCATAAATAGATAATTACAGCACTTCGTCAATCTCGGAATAAGGAGCCACCCGACCATCGGTGCTGTCTTACCGACACGCGGATTTTCCGTCATCAATTCGTCGATCGACTGAAGTCTTTGATTCTATTGAAAATTGCCGGTTTCACAGCTGAGGCTCAGGAAAAGGCTGATATCGCGCCTAACCGTTTGTTTTTATTGTGAATATGGCCAGGGGCGGAATCGAACCACCGACACGCGGATTTTCAGTCCGCTGCTCTACCAACTGAGCTACCTGGCCGCCGGAGGAGGGGCCGCGTATTACACCGGGCCTCGACCGCACCGTCAAGGCGGACAGGATGACGAGCTTCGGACCCAGCCCGGGCCACCCCGCTCCACCTCCTGGGAGAGCACACTGCACCCATTCGTTCCCCTCAGGGGGAACCCTGACCACCCCCGCAGGTCCGTCCTTCGGAGGTGACCCGGCCCCGCCACCTCTCCCATCCGGGGGAGGCGGCCGCCCGGAAGCCGGGAGACCCGGCGCTTTGAGCCCTGCGCAACGCGCTAGACTGCAAGGTCGCGCCGATATGGAAATCCCGCGCATGAGGTTCGAGCCCGTCGATCGCCGCCCAGACACTGCGGCGCGCGATGCAGCGCCCCGGTGCGCACGGCTCGAGGGTTCACCTGGAACGCGAGAGACCTATCGCCATGAGCACAGCGGCCGACACCGGCCTCACGCCCCGCCTGGCATCGGCGGCGGACATCATTCCGTGCACCGAGGAGCTGACCCACATCAATGAGTCGCTGCACCGGCAGGAAGCCCTGCTCGCCGCCTCGGCCAAAGCGAGCCGCATGCTGCTCGAGGCCCCGGATGTGCGCAACGCCATCCCCGAGGTGCTGCGTCTGATCGGCGAAGCCGCGCATGTCGACCGGGTGAACGTCATGCTCTCGCGCAGCGGTCCGGAAGGCGAGCCGCTGCTGGTCGTGGTCGGGGAGTGGACCGCCCAGGGCGTGCCGCCGCACATCAACGATGCCGAGGCCCGTGCCTGCGACGAGCGGGAGATTTCCGCCGTATCGAGCGAACTGCGCGCCGGACGCAGCGTGTGCATCAACCCCATCGAATCCAGCGCAGGCTGCACCCGGGCAGCGCGCTTCGAAGGCATCGGCACCAAGAGCAAAGCCGTGGTGCCCATCGTGGTGGCCGGGGAGTTCATCGGCGTCATCGGCCTCGACAACACCCGCCAGCGGCGCGCGATCGAGCCGGCCGAGCTCTCCGCGCTCGAGACCGCCGCGAGCGTGATCGGCGCGGCCCTGCACCGCCAGCGTCTGCTCGATGACATGCGCCGCGAGCGCGAACGGGCCGCCGAGGAGCACGCCACCGAGCTCGCCAAGGCCAACGTCGTCATCCGCAGCAACCTCGAGCGCCTGGCGAGTGAGCCAGACCTCAACGGGTTTCTCGGGCATCTGCTGCTCGAGGCCACCCGGCAGTTCAATGCCGCATCGGGCGCCTTCGTCGTCTCGCGCGACAGCCTGCAGGAGTGGCGCATCGCCGCCCACGTGGTCGAAGGGAAGCTCGAGGAACCCCCCTACCCGATCAGCGTGCCCACCGGCTCGCCGTTCGGCAACCGCTTCGGGCAGCCGCACGAGCCGATGTACCTCGACATCGCCCAGCAGCATCAGGAGTTCTGGCCCGGCATGCTCGCCTTTGACCGGCGCGAGGGTTATGTCGGCAAAGTCGTCTATCCGCTCGTGTTCGGCTCGCGCAACGTCGGGTTCCTGATCCTGCGCTTTCGCCGCAAGGCCGAGGACGTTCCGCACAGCGAGCTGCTCGTGGCCCTCGCCCAGCAGGCCACCCTCGCGGTGCAGCTGACGCGCCTGGCCTACCAGGCCAAGGAAGCGGCCGTGCTGGTCGAGCGCGCCCGCATCGGCCAGGAAATCCACGACGGTCTGGCGCAGGCGTTCACCGGCATCCTGATGCAACTCGGCGCGGTCGAGGAAGACCCGCCCTGCAAGAACAAGAACTCCAACCTCGCCATCGTCCTGACGCGCATCCGCGACCTGGCGCGCGACGGTCTGGCCGAAGCGCGCCGCTCGGTGATGGCGCTCAGGCTCGATCAGACCCGGCGCACGGGACTGGAGCTCGCGCTGCGCCAGCTCGCCGAGCGCTCGACCGTGCCCGGCGGCGTGACCAGCACCTTCAGCGGCGATGAGATCAAGACAGGCCTGAAACCCGAGCAGGAGCACGAACTGCTGCGCATCGCCCAGGAGGCGGTGAGCAATGCGGTACGTCACGCGCGGCCGAGCACGGTGCGCATTTCGATGACCGACGATGACACGCACTGGGTCATGGCGATCGAAGATGACGGCCGCGGCATGGGCCAGAGCCCCGAGCGGCACGAGCGCCAGGGCTTCGGACTGACCAGCATGCGCCAGCGCGCCACCGACATCGGCGGCGAGTGGCGTATCGAGAGCCGCCCCGGGTCCGGGACCCGCGTGAGCGTGCGGATGCAGAAACGGAGAACCTGATGGCGGCTGAACTGCACAAGAAGATCCGGGTCATTCTCGCGGACGACCACCCCGTGGTGCGCGACGGACTCGCGGCGATGGTGAACCAGCAGCCCGACATGGAGGTCGTCGCCGAGGCCGGCGACGGTGAAGCGGCGCTGACGCTGTTCGAGCAACATCACCCCGACGTGATGGTGCTCGATCTGCGCATGCCCAAGCGCGATGGCCTCGCGGTCGTGCAGCGCGTGATGGAGATCAATCCCAAGGCGCGCCTGCTCATCATGACCACGTACGACGGCGATGAGGACATCTTCCAGTGCCTCTCGCACGGGGCCAAGGGCTACATCCTGAAGGATGCGCCGCGACCTGAGATCCTCTCGGCGATCCGCGCGGTGAGCGAGGACCGTCCCTATACCTCCTCGACCGTGGCGGCCAAGGCGCTGCAGCGCATGGCCAAGCCCAGTCTCACCGAGCGCGAGCTCGACGTGCTCGAGCTGGTCGCGCAGGGGCGCAGCAACAAGGACATCGCACGGCGGCTCTCGATCACCGAGGGCACCGCCAAGACCCACGTGAAGTCGATCCTCACCAAGCTCGATGCCATCAGCCGCACCGAGGCGGTGGCGGTGGCGCACAAGCGCGGGCTGATCCGGCTCTGAGGGCACGCACACCGGGCGGGCGGGCCGCCCGGGCGGTGACCATTCTGTGACACCTGGAAGGGGTATTCGTGGTGTCCTTGGCACCATGGAACAGATCGGGGTCGTCGGCATTTCCTACCGGCACGCGGGCGTCGATCAGGTCGCCCGCCTGTCGATCGAGCGCGCCGAGCTGCAGGAGCGCCTGCCGGCGCTGCGCGCAGCGCTCGGGGTATCGGAGCTGCTCTACCTCGGCACCTGCAACCGCGTCGAGCTCCTCTACGCCACCGCCGATGGGGTCCCGGCCGGCGACCTGCGTGCCGCGGTGCTCGAGCAGCTGAGCGGCGAGCCCGCCTCGCCCGGCCATGCGCCGCGGCTGCTGCGCGCCTGGGCGGGCGAATCCGCGATCGAACACGTATTGCTGGTGGCCTGCGGGCTGGATTCGGCACAGGCCGGGGAGCGCGAGATCGCCGCGCAGCTGCGCCTCGCCTGGGAGAGTGCCCGCGAGGCCGGTACCAGCGGCCCGCTGCTGAACCGGCTGCTGGGCGAGGCGCTCGGCATCGCCAACCGCGTGCAGCGGCTGAGCTGCGGGGTGCGCGCCCCGTCGCTCGCCGATCTCGCCGTCGATCGCATGCTGCGCCACCTCGGCGCCGAGCGCCCCGCCGTCGCGCTGCTCGGCGTCTCCCCGATGACGCGCCGCTGCGGTCTGGCCCTCACCGCCGCAGGGGTCCCGCTGCTCATCGTGAACCGCACGCTCGCGGCCGCGGAAGCGTTCGCCGAGGAGACCGGCGGTCGCGCCATGACACTCGAGGCGTTCCGCGAGCGGCCCGAGCCGGTCGCAGGCCTGATCCTCGCCGCCGGCGGCGGCACGACACTGCTCGGCGAAGCGACGCTCGAGCGACTCACCGCGGCGCACCGCCCGCTCGCGATCGACTTCGGCGTCCCCCCGAACCTCGATCCCGAGGCGGCGCGGCGCGCGCACGTCGAGCGTATCGGCATGGACGAGCTGGTCCAGGCCGTCGAAGAACAGCGCCTCGGCGAACTGCTGCGCCTCGCGCCGGTGCGCGCCGCCATCGACGAGCAGCTCGCCCGCCTGCGCGCGGAGATGGCGAGCCGCGCCATCGGCCCGCGACTCGCCGAGCTGCGCGAGACGTTCGAGCGCATCGCCGCCGAGGAAGCCGAGCGGGCGCTCGGCACCCAGCTGCACGACCTCGCCCCGGCGCAGCAGGAAGCGGTGCGCCGGCTCACCGAGCGCGTGGCGCACAGTCTGGTACATCTGCCCATCTCGGGGCTGCGGGCCGCCGCACCCCACACCACCGCCGAAGTGCTCGAGGCCTTCTTCCGCGAGGCGCATCGGCACCGCCGCGGCGGTGCGCACGACCCCTCATCGTCCGAACGAACTGCCCCCTACTCGTCATGAACCATCCGCGTTCCGAACAGCTCTACGCCCGCGCCCGCGCGGTCATCCCCGGTGGCGTCAACTCGCCCGTGCGGGCCTTCCGCGCCGTCGGCGGCACCCCCTTGTTCATCGCCCGCGGCGAGGGTCAGTACCTCATCGATGCCGACGGGCGGCGTTACCTCGACTTCGTCGGCTCCTGGGGTCCGCTGATCCTGGGCCACGCCCACCCGGAGGTGATCCGCGCGATCGGCACGGCCGCCGCCGGCGGCACCACCTTCGGCGCACCCTGCGCCGGTGAGGTGGAACTCGCCGAGCGCGTCGTGGCCGCCTACCCGGGAGTCGAACAGGTGCGCTTCGTCTCCTCCGGCACCGAAGCGGTGATGAGCGCCATTCGCCTGGCGCGCGCCGTCACCGGGCGGGACCTGATCGTGAAGTTCTCCGGCTGTTATCACGGCCATGCGGATCACCTGCTGGTCGCGGCCGGCTCGGGGCTCGCCACGTTCGGACGGCCCTCCTCGGCCGGTGTCCCCGAGCCGTTCACCGCCTGCACGCGCGTGCTTCCGCTCGACGACGAGGCGGCCGTTGCGGCGCTGCTGGCGCGCGAAGGGGCCCAGATCGCGGCGGTCATCATCGAACCGGTGCCGGCCAACCATGGCCTGCTGCCACAGCGGCGCGAGTTCCTCGAGCGGCTGCGCGAGCTGACGCGGGCGCACGGCACGCTGTTGATTTTCGATGAGGTGATCTCGGGGTTCCGGCTGGCGCGCGGTGGCGCGGCCGAGCGGCTCGGCATCACGCCGGACCTCGCCACCTTCGGCAAGGTGATCGGCGGCGGCCTGCCGGTCGGCGCGTTCGCCGGCCCGCGGGCCCTAATGGCGCGACTTGCGCCGGACGGCGATACCTACCAGGCCGGCACGCTTTCCGGCAACCCGGTGGCCATGGCGAGCGGGATCGCGACGCTCGACGTGTTGGCGCGGGAGAACGGCTGGCAGCGGCTCGAGTCGCTCGGCGAGACGCTCGAGGCCGCGCTGCGGCCGGTGCTGGCCGCCGCGCCCTTTCCGGTGCACCTGGTGCGGGTCGGCTCGCTCTTCTGGCTGTCGATGCACGGCGGTGGCGCACCGCGCACGGCAGCGGCGCTCGAGGAGCGCGCGAGCGCGCGCTACGGGCGACTGTTCCACGCGCTGCTCGAGCAGGGCATCTACTTCCCGCCCTCGGCCTACGAGGCCTGCTTCCTGTCGCTCGCGCACCAGGACGCGGACGTGCAAACGCTGATTCGCGGACTGCAGCACGCGTTCGCGGCGGTCGCATGACTCAACGGGCGATCAAAGTCCCGCGCGTCCTGCAGATCACCGTCATGGTGCTGGTGCTCGTCTGCACCGTGCAGGTGGGCTGGTGGATCTACGATCAGCACCGCTACGCGGTGGAGAAGGTCGCCGAACTGCAGCGCGCATACCAGCAGCAGGCCGCCGCGGCGCGCGCGCTGCTCGTCGCCGGCGTGCCGGTCGCGCGCGTCCAGGCGCTGCTACCCGGGGTGGAGCTGACGCCCGACGGGGCGCGCCCGAGTCCCGCCGCGGAGCATCGCCTGCTCAGCGAGGAGCACCTGCGCATCGAGCAGTACGCCTGGGAGGGCGCGTTCTTCCTGCTGGCACTCGGGGCCTGCATCGTGGTCATTGCGCTCGCGCTGCGCGCCGAAGCGCTGGTGATGCTCGAGCAGGACAACTTCCTCGCCATGGTGTCCCATCAGTTCAAGACGCCGCTTGCGAGCCTGCAGCTGTCGCTCGAGACGCTCGCGCTGCGCCCGGCGTCGGCCCAGCAGACCCGGGTGCTCACCGAGCGGATGCTCGCGGATCTCGAGCGGATGGAAGGCATGGTGAGCCGCATCCTCGAGAGTGCGCGCCTGGATCGCGGCCGCGTCGAGCTGCGTCACGAGCCGGTCGATCTGGCGAGCGCCGTGCGCCGTGCGAGCGCCTCGGCCGAAGAGCGCGCCACTCAGGCGCACATCAAGATCACCACCGAGATCGACCCGGGACTGGTGGTGCTCGCCGATCCGCTCGCCCTCGACGTCGTGCTGCGCAACCTGCTCGACAATGCGCTCGCCGCCGTCGCACCGGTCGGTGGCGGACATATCGTGTTTGCGGCACGGCGCGCCGAGGGGTCCGTGGAGCTGACGGTGAGCGACACCGGCGTGGGCTTCCGGCCGGCCGACGGGGTGCGCCTGTTCGAGAAATTCACGCGGCTGCAGCCGGGCGGTGGCAGCTATCACGGCACGGGGCTGGGACTGTATATCGTGCGGCGGCTGATGCATCTGATGGGTGGGCGGGTGAGCGCCGAGAGCGCCGGCGCCGGCCAGGGCTCGCGCTTCGTGTTGGTCTGGCCGGCGGCGCCGGCGGAGTCGGCATGAACGCCGCAAGCGAGACGGTCCACCGCATCCTGGTGGTCGAAGATGATCCGCACCTCGCCGCCGGCGTGGTCGAGAACCTGCGTGCCGAGGGCTATGCCGTCGACCGGGTCGACAATGGCCGCGCCGCGCTGGAGGCGCTCGAGACGGACGCTTACGCGCTCGTGCTGCTCGACGTCATGCTGCCGGAGCTCGACGGGTTCACGGTATGCCGCACGCTGCGCGAGCGCGGCGACAATACCCCGGTGCTGTTCCTGACCGCGCGCGGCGATCCGGCCGACCGGGTGCGCGGCCTGGAGGCCGGCGGCGATGACTACCTGCCGAAGCCCTTTCACCTGAAGGAGCTGCTGCTGCGGGTGCGCGCCATCCTGCGCCGCTGGGACTGGTACCACAGCGCCGCCGCGGAGACCTCCGTGCTGCGCTTCGGGGAGAACGAGGTCGACTTTCGCGCCTTCCGCGCCCGGGCCTGGAACGGCCTGACGCAGGAGCTCACCGAGAAGGAGGCGATGATCCTGAAGGTGCTCGCCGAGCACCCCGGGCAGATCGTCTCGCGCGAGGACCTGCTCGAGCGCGTGTGGGGCTACGACGTGTTTCCCTCCACCCGCACCGTCGACAACTTCATCCTGCGGCTGCGGCGGCGCTTCGAGCGCGACCCGGCCAACCCGCGCCACTTCCTCACCGTCTGGGGCGTGGGCTACCGCTTTCTCATCGAGGCCGAATCATGACCGGGAACGTACTGCGCATCGGCACCCGCGCCTCGGCGCTCGCGCTGTGGCAGGCGCGGCACGTCGAGGCGCTCCTGCGCGCCCTGCCGGGCGCGCCCGCGATCGAACTGGTGCCCATCGTCACCACCGGGGATCTGCAGACCGAAGTGCCGCTGTGGGCGGTGCGCGGTCGGGCGTTCTTCACCAAGGAGCTCGACCGCGCGCTCATCGACGGGCGCATCGACCTGGCCGTGCACAGCCTGAAGGATCTGCCCACCGAGCTCGAGCCCGGACTTGCGCTCCCCGCCGTGCTCGAGCGCGAGGATCCGCTCGATGCGCTGGTGAGCCCACACGGCACGTCGCTCGCGGCGCTCGAGGCCGGCGCGCGAGTCGGCACCAGCAGCCTGCGCCGCCGTGCGTTCCTCGCCCGGTTACGGCCGGATCTGAAGCTGTTGGAACTGCGCGGCAATGTGCCAACCCGCATCGAACGGCTCGAGCGCGGCGAGTACGATGCGATCGTGCTGGCCGCCGCGGGCCTCAAGCGCCTCGGGCTCGAGGCGCACATCAGCGAGCGGCTCTCGCCTGAGGATTTCCCGCCCGCGGTCTCGCAAGGCGCCATCGGCATCTGCACCCGCGAGCGCGACACGGACACGCGCGCCTGGGTGAGCCGGCTCGAGCACACCCCCACACGGCTCGCCGCCACGGCCGAGCGTGCGCTGCTGCGCCGCATCGAGGGCGGCTGCCAGGTGCCGCTCGGGGTCTTCTCTACCCTCGGAGGCTCCGAACTCACTCTGCGCGCCGTGGTGTGCGCACTCGATGGCCGCAGCAGCCTCAGCGCCACGGGCAGCGCGCCGGCGCAGGCCGCCGAAGCGCGTGCACTCGGGGAGCGCCTGGCCGAAACCCTGATTGCGCAGGGCGCCGGCCGGCTGATCGCTGCCCAGCGCGCCGCGCAGCAGGATGCAAACGCGTGAAGGATGCCGCCCGACCGGTCGTCGTGACGCGCGCCGAAGCGCCCGGCAGCGGCTTGAGCGGCGAGCTGGCCCGCGTCGGTCTCGCGGCACTGCATTGGCCCGTGATCAACATCGAACCGGCCGCGCCCGACACGTGGCGCGAGGCGCGCGAGGCGGTCGACACGTTTGACTGGATCGTCTTCACGAGTGCGCATGCCGTGGAAGCGCTCACCGATGCGCTGCCGGCGCCGCCGCGCGCACGCATCGGCGCCGTCGGCCCCTCGACCGCCGAGGCGCTGCGCGAGCGCGGCTGGCGGGTCGATCTGATCGGGTCCGGCGGTGCGGAGAGTCTGCTCGCCGCACTCGCCGCAGCCGGTGTGCGCGGCCAGCGCGTGCTGCACCCGGCCGGCTCGCGCGCCCTGCCCACGCTGTCGGCGGGGCTGCAGCAGCTCGGCGCAGCGGTGGTGAGCTGCATCGTGTACCGTACGACGGCCAGTGCGCTCGATGTCAGCGAGTGCCGCCGCTGGATCGCCCGCCGGGGCGTCGGCGCGGTGACCTTCGCGAGCCCCTCGGCCGTGACCGAGCTGGAACATGCGCTCGGCGAGCGAGACTTCTCGCAACTGCTCACCGATGCACCGGCACTCGCCATCGGACCGACCACTGCGCGCCAGCTCGCCTCGCGCGGCGTGACGGCCGTGACGGCATCTGCTCCCACGCTGCGCGCCCTTGCGCTCGCCTGCCGCGCGCTGCACCGAGGAGCGTCCCCGGGTTCGCTTGCGGCGGACCCCGAATCTGCACCGGCGCCGAGCGCCGAATCGAGGCCTTCGTCATGAACTTCCCTGCCGTCAGACCGCGCCGCACCCGCCAATCGGACCTGTGGCGGCGCATGGTGCGCGAGACGCGTCTCACGCCCGATCAGCTGATCTATCCGTTGTTCGTCGTGCCCGGCCGCAGCGTGCGCCATCCGGTGCAGAGCATGCCCGGGGTCTGCCAGCTGTCGGTGGACGAGGCTGTGAAAGAGGCGCGCGCCATCGAGCAGGCGGGCCTGCCGGCGGTGCTGCTGTTCGCCGCGCCGGACCACAAGGACGCCGAGGCGAGCGCCGCCCTCGATCCGCACGGGCTCGCCGCCGAGGCCATCGCCGCGATCAAGGCGGCCTGCCCGACGCTGCAGGTGTGGGCGGACGTGTGCCTGTGCGGGGCGACCGACCACGGCCACTGCGGCCACGTGCGCCCCGGCGGGGTGATCGACAACGACTCCTCGGTGCAGACGCTCGCGCAGGTGGCGCTGAACTACACCCGCGCCGGCGCCGATGCGGTCGCGCCGAGCGACATGATGGACGGGCGCGTCCAGGCGATCCGCGCGCTGCTCGACCGCGAAGGGTTCTCGATGACGCCGATCGTGTCCTACGCGGCGAAGTACGCCTCGGCGTTCTATGGCCCGTTCCGCGAAGCCGCCGAATCCGCTCCGGCCTTTGGCGACCGGCGCAGCTATCAGATGGACCCGGCCAACGGACGCGAAGCGCTGCACGAAGTGCTGCTCGATGTGGCCGAAGGCGCCGACCTGGTGATGGTCAAACCCGCCGGCCCCTATCTCGACATCATCCGTCAGGTGCGCGATGCGGTACGTCTGCCGGTCGTGGCCTACCAGGTGAGCGGGGAGTACAGCCTGATCAAGGCGGCCGCCGAGCGCGGCTGGATCGATGAGCGCGCCGCGGTGCTCGAGACGCTGACCGGCATCCGCCGCGCCGGCGCCGATCTCATCATTACCTACTTCGCGCCCCAGGTGGCGCGCTGGCTCGGCGCATGAGTGCCGACACCCCGGTCTTCCTCGCCGCCTGCCGCCGCGAGCCGGTGCCGTACACGCCCATCTGGATCATGCGCCAGGCGGGCCGCTACCTGCCGGAGTACCGCGAGGTGCGCGCCAAGGTGTCCTTCGAGGCCCTGACGCGCACCCCGGAACTCGCCGCGGAAGTGACGCTGCAGCCGCTGCGGCGCTTTGCACTCGATGCCGCCATCCTCT
>JAKADE010000399.1 GCA_021820785.1 Pseudomonadota bacterium | reverse complement strand
GGAGCTTGCCGTGATTGAGCAATGCGACGTGATCGGCGATTCGTTCGACGTCCGAGAGCTGATGCGAGGAGACTAGGATGGTACGCGACTCGTTCTCCATGAAGCGCAGCAGCTCAACGAAGATCGTGCGCTTGGAGGTCGGATCGAGTCCGATCGTCGGTTCATCCAGGATCAGCAGTTCGCATTCGCGCGAAAGGGCGAGAATCAACGCAAGTTTGGTTCGCTGTCCGAAGGACAGCTCGGCAATGCGCTGCGTCCGGTGGATTTCGAGCACACTCTGCAGCCGTTCGCAGCGTGTTTGCTCCCAGTCGGGATAGAAGCTGCGTACGAAATCGATCGCTCTGCCGACGGTCCGCCACGCGGAGTAATCAAGTTCGGGGCTGACGAAGCCGATGCGCCGCTTGATGTCGGCTTCCCGTGCGGGGAACGGCAGACCCAGCAATTCGATCTCACCGGTCTGCGGACGTCCAGCGCCCATCATCAGGTTCAAGGTGCTGCTCTTGCCGGCGCCGTTGGGGCCGATCAAGGCGAAAATTGCGCCGCGGGGGACCGCGAGTGTCAGCGGTCCCAGCGAAAAGTCCTCGCCGAAGCTTCTGCATACGCCTTTCAGTTCGACCGCTGCACTCATCATCGATCCCCAAGCTATTTTTGGAGCGCGGGCCGCGGACAATCCGCGAGTTCCCGCGTCAGGATTTCCACGAGTTCGCCGTCTTTGAGCCCCGCTTCGCGGCCCGCCCGCACTGCGCTGCGCAGTGCCTGGACAGCCGCGATATGGCGCTCGCTTCTGGATCGGTCTCCGCCACCCGGGGCAACGAACGTACCGAGCCCCTGATGGCGCAGGATGATCCCGTCGCGTTCGAGTTCCTCGTACGCCCGTTTGACCGTGATGAGGCTGACCGCCAGTTGAGCTGCCAGCACCCGAAACGAGGGCATGGGACTGCCGGCGGGCATGCGTCCACTGGCCACTTCGCGGCGGATCGACTCGACGATCTGCTGGTACAGCGGGGCGGAGCCTCCGGTAGAGAGAGGGGGCAGCTGCAGGGTTGTGGCGTTCTCAGGCACGCTCACTGTATATAATAAATATACACACTAGGCAAGGGTGTCACCCGGAGTCGATCGCATCGGCGATATCCGGTTGCGCCAGACCTGCTCGGCTGATTGGACCTGCCGGGAAACCGAAGCGCGAACATGGCAATGACGCCTCGTCCTACGCCTGAATGTCCGGGGGCTTCAACGCCGGATATGCCCGTCGGTTCAGCATTGGGGCGAGGGCATCGAGCATCCCGTTGCCCTGCAGGGGCGATTCAATGCCGGAGATTGATCAGGGACCCCGGGTTCGAGGCATGATCGTCGCAGCAGGACGCGATTGCCCCTGGGGCGTGCCGGTGTTCGAGGCGCGCTCGGAACCGGTGGGACCGAAATGTTCAAGCAGAAAATCAATGAACGCTCGGACTCGCGCAGGCAGATGCTGGTGGCTCAGATATACCGCATACAGATTGAAGGCGGGCGCCTGCAGATTCTCCAGCAGGCGAATCAGGCGGCCGTGGCGCAGATCTTCTTCGACGATGAATGCCGGCTGCAGGATGATCCCGCCGTCCGCCACGGCCAGACGCCGCAGCAGATCGCCGTTGGTGGCGTGAACCTCAGGACGCACCCGCACGGTGAGCTTGCGGCCCGACTCGTCCGTGAACGTCCATTCGTCGCCCGACCAGAGATACCTGTAGCTCAATACCACGTGGTGGGCGAGCTCGGCAGGTTCCTTGGGCGTGCCATGGCGTCGCAGATACTCCGGGGCAGCACACAGCACCATGGCGATCGGAGCGATTCGTCTGGCAATGAGTCTGCTCTCCAGCGCAGTGGCAATGCGCAGAGCGACGTCAAACCCTTCGTTGGCGAGATCCACGACGCGGTCCGAGAGGTCGATATCCAGTTTCAGCTGCGGATACCGAGTGCGGAACTCCGGCAGCACGTCGGCGAGGTGCAGTACGCCAAATGACAGCGGGGCGGAGACTCTGAGCGTCCCGGTCGGACGGGCGGTTCCGGCTGCCGCGTTCGATTCCGCTTCGGCGATTTGCTCGAGGATGGCTCGCGCACGAATGCAATATTCCGTGCCCGCGTCGGTGAGAGAAACGCGGCGCGTCGTTCGGTTGAGCAATCTCGCTCCAATATGCGCTTCGAGTGCGCTCACCTGGCGGGTGACGGCGGCATTCGACAGCCCCAGGGTTTCGGCCGCCCGCGCGAAGCTTCCTGAATCGACGACCTGGAGCAGGATCTTCATGCCATATGCGATATCCAAAATGCCTCCGAATATTCCGTTTTTCGCAACAATCAATTCATTCTAATACCGTTTAACTCCGAATGGAGAAATTCTAGAGTGACTCCCATGGAAGCGGTGGCGCATCGTGCGGTGCTTCCCGGCGCAGGGAGTGCGCCGGGGTCGAGCCGTAACGCCCCAGCCGCTCCGGCTACGGCTTCGCAACTCACATGGGAGATTGGCATGATCAAGACAACGACAGCGAACTACGGCATTGCACTGCTGCGGGTAAGCCTCGGAGTCCTGTTCCTCGCGCATGTCGCGCTGAAGCTCTTTGTCTTCACTGTCCCCGGCTTCGTCGGCTATTTCGCGTCGCTCGGTCTACCGGCCGTTGCAGCGTACGGCGTGATTACGTTGGAGCTGGTCGGCGGGCTCGCATTGGTGCTCGGGATCTACGCTCCATGGGTCGCGATACCGCTCGCGATCGAGATGTTGGGGACCATCGTCATGGTGCACGGGCACAACGGATGGTTGTTCACGAACAAAGGCGGTGGTTGGGAATATCCGGCATTCTGGACGATCAGCCTGGTTGCGCTCACGCTGCTCGGTGACGGTGCATTCGCACTCCGTCCCACTGAACGTATGCGCTGATCGACGGATGGGCACGCGACATCGGCACGATACGACATGGCGCCCGTGCCGGTGTCCTCCCTGCGCCTAGGTGGATTCTTCGCCGGTGAGAAATTCGCGCATCAGTCTCAGTAGGGCCTCGGCCCGAATCGGCTTGCTCAGGATCCGCAACTGCGGATCGGGCGAGAGACCGCGGATGGCGCTCGAGGTGTCTCCCGTGACCAGAATCGCCTTGAGCTGCGGACCGAGTCGCTCGCGCAGCGCGCTGATCACCTGGATGCCCGTCTGGTTCGGGCCCAGATGGTAATCGGTCATCAGCAGATCGAACCGCGCACCGCCATTGACCGCCGCGATCGCCTCTTCGGCCGAGGCGACCGGGATCACCTGGTACCCCTCGACTCGCAGCAGCATGCGTGTCGCATCGCGCACGCTCGGATCATCCTCGACGAGCATAACGCTCGGTTGACTGCCGGTCGCACGCGGATCCGTGCCGCTGGCGCCTTCTTCCCCCTGCGCCGGCGCGATGCCGGTCTGCGGCCCGGCAGCTGGCAGCAGCAAAGAGAATGTCGAGCCCGAGCCGACGCGCGAGCTGACATTGAGCCTGAGCCCGAGCAGCTGAATGATTCGTTTGACGATGGAGAGGCCAAGCCCGTAGCCGTCACGCGATGTGTTGGTGCTCACGCCAACCTGGTAGAACTCGTCGTAGATCAATGCGAGTTGATCGGCTGGGATCCCGATGCCCGTGTCGCTGACGTCCAGACGGACCGCTGCCTCGTCTAACGGTACACAGCGCAACGCTACCGAGCCCGAACGCGTGTATTTCACGGCATTCGAAACCAGGTTGCGTACCACCTGTTCGACCAGTGAAGGATCGCTGCGCACCCAGACGTTGGCTGGAGTCGCCTCCAGTACCAGGCCCTTACCCGCCGCTACGCTGGAGAACTCGCGGCGAATTTCATCGCAGATCCGCGCCAGCGAGAAGTCGGTGATCTCGGGTTTGATCGCGCCCGATTCGAGCTTGCTGATG
>JAKADE010000398.1 GCA_021820785.1 Pseudomonadota bacterium | reverse complement strand
GCTGTGGGCGAGATTGCCGAGCGTATCCCGATAGCGTGCCAGACGCTTGCGCTCCCCGACCAGCAGCGCATTGAGATGGCGCGCCACCCCGCTGAGCTCCCGCGGGTAGCCGCCGCCGAGCACCTCATTGCGCCCCTCTTCGACCTGGTGGATCTCGCGCTCGAGCCGTCGTACCGGCGCCAGCACCGCTCGCAGCAGGACCGCCAGCGTCGCGAGCAGCAGGAACATCAGGACGCTGAACCACAGCACCATGCGGCGGCGAAACTCCCAGAGCTGCTCCTCGTAGGGCGTCAGGCTCACCGCCACGCTGAAGGTAATCGGCCCGCTCGCGCCCGGATCATCCGCGAACGACACGCCGCGGCTCTCGACGGCGAGCCGCCGATGCCCGGCCATCGTGTAGGAAAAGGTGCGCGCCCCCTGCGGCAGCAGCGGCCCGAAGCTCACGTCGGCGTCGGCAGTCGAGGGCGATGCCCACTGATGGCGCGCGGAGCGGATGGCCGCATACAGTCCAGAGCGCGGCGTCGCGAAGCGCGAATCGAGCGCCGAGAGCGGCGCGACGTAGCCTTTTTTCGGCTCACGCTCGGCCGCGGCTATGAGTGCGATGATCTGCGAGTCGAGCAGCTCGTGCAGCGAGTGATCCGAGAGGGTGCGAAAGCCGTGATCGAGCACCAGCGTCATGACGCCGAAGAACAGCGCCAAGGGCAGCGCCACTGACAGCAACAGCCGCTGGCTGAGGGAGTGCACCGCGGCGCCTGCGCCGTCAGTCGCCCGACTGACGCGCCAGCGAAAAGCGGTAGCCTCGCCCGCGCAGCGTCTCGATCGGCTTCAACTGCTCGTTGGGATCGAGCTTGCGGCGCAGCCGCCCGACCAGCACTTCGATGACGTTGCTGTCGCGCTCGAAGTCCTGGTCGTAGAGCCGCTCGGTGAGCTCGGCCTTGGAGATGACCTCCCCAGCGCGCAGCATCAGGTGCTCGAGGATGCGGTACTCGAAGGTGGTCAGTTCCACCGCCGCACCGTCGACCGCCACAGTCTGCGCGCGCGTGTCGAGCGTGACCGGACCGCATTTCAGCTCCGGACTCGCCCAGCCACCGGCGCGGCGCAGCAGCGCCTGCAGGCGCGCCAACACCTCCTCGAAATGAAACGGCTTGGCGACGTAGTCGTCGGCGCCGGCCTGCAGCCCCTCGACCTTGTCCTGCCAGTTGTCGCGCGCGGTGAGGATGAGGATCGGGTAGGTCTTGTGCGCGCCGCGCAGTTTGCGGATCACCTCGAGCCCGGACAGCTTCGGCAATCCCAGGTCGATCACGGCCACATCGAGCGGGTACTCCAGGCCGGCGAACAGGCCCTCCTCCCCGTCCTGCGCCACATCGACCGTGAAGCCCGCCGCGGCGAGCTCGCTCTTCAAGCTCTCGCGCAGCGCCGCCTCGTCTTCGACCACCAGTGCCCGCATCGCCCCCTCCCGGGTAATTTTAAAGAATGCGCCCGCTCTCGGCATCCACGCGCACGGTGAAGACGCGCCCGGACCGGTCCAGGAGCCGTAGCACGTACACCGTCTGGCCGCCGTCCTTGCGGGTCTCGGCACGCACCACGCGGGCCTTGAAGCGCTGCTCGACCATGCGCACGGCCTGGTTCATGGTGATCGCGCCGTGCGCCAGGGGCGCCGAGGGCGCCGCGTACGCCGCACCGGCCCCCAGACGCACCAGCCCGACACACAGGAGGCTCACCGCCAACGCGAGCACGAGCCCTGGGCCTATTCTGTTCATGGGAAGTCGCACTTGTGTCATGTCCCGCCGGCGCTGGGGCGACCCCATGGAGCCGTACCGCCAGCCTCGCCAGCCCGCGCCACGCTAGCCTACCACCCGTGAATCGTCGCTGAATACGCCCCCCGCCCGTGCGCTCAGGGCTCGCCCTTGACCTCGCACCAGAGCGCATCCCACTCTGCGGCGCTCAGCTGCGTCAGCGGCGCGCCACGCTGCTCCGCCCGCCCCTCCATGCCCCGGAAGCGCCGCTCGAACTTGGTATTCGCCGCGCGCAGCGCCTCCTCCGGATCGATCCCGAGGTGGCGGCCCCAGTTGGCGAGCGCAAAGAGCAGATCGCCGAATTCCTCGCGCACGTGCGCATCGGCGGTCCCGCCGGCGGCCCGCAGCGCCGTGTCGAGCTCGCCGAGCTCCTCGAGCACCTTCTCGCGCACCGCCTCCGGCTGCGCCCAGTCGAACCCGACCCGCGCGGCGCGCCGGCCGAGTTTGCCCGCGCGCATCAACGCCGGCAGCGCCAGCGGAATGTCCGCCAGTGCACTGGCATCGCCGCGGGCCCCCTCGGCCCGCTCGAGCGCCTTCAGGTCCTCCCAGCGCCGCGACTGCTCGCGTGCGCTGCCCGGCGTGGCCTCGGCGCCGAACAGATGCGGATGGCGGCGGATCAGCTTCTCGTGAATCCCGGCCGCGACCGCGGCGAAATCGAACCAGCCGCGCTCCTCGCCGAGTCGGGCATGAAAGACGACCTGGAAGAGCAGATCGCCGAGTTCCGCTCGCAGCGCGTCCGGGTCGCACCGCTCGATGGCCTCGCGGACCTCATAGGCCTCTTCGAGGGTGTACGGCGCGATACTCTTGAAATCCTGCGCCCGGTCCCAGGGACAGCCGTGCTCGGGATCGCGCAGCCGCGCCATCAGCGCAAGCAGCGCCTCGAGCGCCGCGGCCGGGTCACTCCGGCGCATCGGCGCAGCACACCCGGTACAGCGTCAGGAGCATCCCGGCGGTGGCGCCCCAGATGTTGTGTTCCCCGAAGGGGATGTCGACCATGTCGATCTCGACGCTCGGATCGCGCAGCCGCACCCGGCGCGGCCGGTGATTGCGCGGATCAAACACGTAGGCGAGCGGCACCTCGAAGACCACATCGACCTCCTGACGGTCCGGGCGCAGCTCGAAGCCCGGCGCGACCCGGGCCACCACCGGCGTGACCCGAAAGCCGCTGATCACGATGTGGTCGGGCAGGTAGCCGATCACCGTGACGAAACGCCCCTCGAGCCCGATTTCCTCGTACGCCTCACGCAGCGCCGCACCGGCCGGATCCGCATCCGCCGCCTCGATCTGTCCGCCCGGAAAGCTCACCTGGCCGGCGTGATGGCGCAGCGCGCTGCCGCGGCGCGTCAGCAGCACCGTCGGGCCGTCGGGTCGGTCCACGAGCGGCACCAACACCGCCGCCGGGGCCGGATCGGGCGGAAAGCTCGCGCGCAGTTCTCGGCTGCGCGCGAGGCTCTGCCCCGGCACCAGCCAGGTCTGCGGCATATGGTTCGGGGCGCTGCCGGCGAGGCGCGCCTCGATGTGCGCCAGCGCCGCCGCGCCGTCGCCCGGCGCCTCCGCCTGCACCCCGCCGCTGTCAGCCACCGCCGCCGGCACCGCCTTTGATCCCCCCGCGAGTCAGCTCCTCGGGGTCGAGCAGCCGCGTCAGCTCCGCGCGCGGCAGATCGGTCATTTTCTCGGCCATTTCCCGAATCGGGCGGCCCTCGGCATAGGCCTTCTTGGCGATCGCCGCGCCCTTCTCGTAGCCGATCACGGGATTCAGCGCAGTCACCAGGATCGGGTTGCGCTCGAGCGCCTCGGCGAGCCGCTCGGGGTTGACCTTGAAGCCGGCGATGGCGCGCGCGCCGAGCAACCGCGCGATGTTGGCGAGCAGCCGGATGCTCTCGAGCAGGTTGTAGGCGATCACCGGCAGCATGACGTTCAGCTGGAAGTTGCCCGACTGCCCGGCGAGGGTGATGGTCGCATCGTGGCCGATCACCTGGGCGCAGACCATCGCGGTCGCCTCCGGGATCACCGGGTTGACCTTGCCGGGCATGATGCTGCTGCCGGGCTGCAGCGCCGGCAGGGCGATCTCGCCGAGGCCGGCGAGCGGACCGCTGTTCATCCAGCGCAGGTCGTT
>JAKADE010000397.1 GCA_021820785.1 Pseudomonadota bacterium | reverse complement strand
TGAAGCTCACGGCTAAGCGCGAAGAACTGCTCGCTCCCCTGCAAAGCGTGATCGGCGTGGTCGAGCGGCGCCAAACGATGCCGGTCCTGGCGAACGTGCTGCTCTCAGCGCGGGACAAACGCCTGGTGATGACCGGAACGGACCTCGAGGTCGAACTCGCCGCCACGAGCGCTATACAGCTCGAGACGGCCGGCGACATCACCGTGCCGGGGCGCAAATTCCTCGACATCCTGCGCGCGCTGCCGCCCGGGGCGGATCTGACGCTGACCACGGAGGGCGAAAAGGTGACCGTGCGCGCCGGACGCAGCCGCTTCACGCTCACCACGCTTCCCGCGGCGGAATTTCCGGTGCTGGAGGAGATCCATGCCCAGCAGACGCTCACGCTCGGGCAGGGTGCGTTCCACCGGTTGATCGACAAGACGCATTTCTCCATGGCGCAGCAGGACGTGCGCTATTACCTCAACGGATTGCTGCTCGAGACCCAGGACAGCACGCTGCGCGCGGTGGCCACCGACGGGCACCGGCTGGCATTGTGCGAAATGGCGCTGAGCTCACCCGGGCGGAACGGCCAGGTCATCGTGCCCCGCAAGGCGATTCTCGAGCTGCAGCGCATTCTCGGCACCGAGGGCGATATCGAACTGGCGATTGGAACGAATCACATTCGAGCACAGATCGGCGACATTCGCTTCACTTCGAAGCTGATCGATGGCCGTTTTCCGGAATACGGACGGGTCATTCCGCACGAGCCGCCGCGCGTCGCGCAGGCGGACCGGGATCTGCTGCGCCAGGCGCTGCAGCGCACGGCGATCCTGTCGAACGAGAAGTACCGCGGAATTCGGGTCGGGGTGAAGCCGGGTCTCTTGTCGCTGCAGGCGCACAATCCGGAGCACGAGGAGGCCGAAGACCAGATCGAGATCGAGTACGAGGGCGAAGAGATCGAGATCGGTTTCAACGTGAACTATCTGCTCGACGCTCTCAGCGCGATCGAGACGGATCGCGTCGAACTGGGATTTACCGACGCGAACAGCAGCTGCCTGATCCGCGCGCCGGGCTTGTCGGAGGCGCGATACGTCGTCATGCCCATGCGGCTCTGAGTGGACGAACCGGTTCGTCCCTGAAACTGGCGGCCGGCGGATGCGCCGGCCGCACCGTCCATGAGCCTCGCTGAGCTCCAGATCCAGAACGTGCGCTGCATCGGCAGCGCGCGGCTGGAACTGCACCCGCGCTGCACGCTCATCTGGGGCGGCAATGGCGCCGGCAAGACCTCGCTGCTCGAGGCGGCCTTCCTGCTGGGCCGCGGACGCTCATTCCGATCCCCGCGTACCGAGCCGCTGGTCCGCCGGGCGGCCTCGAAGCTCACGGTGTTCGGTCGTACCGAAGGTCCGGTTCCGCACGCCGTCGGTGTCGAGTTCGATCGCGAGCAGGGCAGTACGGCGCGGGTCGACGGGCAGACCGTGAAGTCACTGGCGGATCTCAGCCTGGCGTTCCCGGTGCAGGTGATCGACCCGGAGATCCATAAGCTGATTGAAGAAGGTGGCCGCCGGCGTCGCCGGTGGCTCGACTGGGCCGTGTTCCACGTGGAACCTCAGTTCGGGGAGGCCTGGTTCCGGTATGCGCGGGCGCTGCGCCAGCGGAATGCCGCGCTCAAGGGGCGACCGTCGCAGGCTCGACCCTGGGAAGCCGAACTGGTGGAGCAGGGTACCCGCATGTCCGCCGCCCGCCGGGTCGTGCTGGACCGCCTTGAGCCGTACTGGAACGCCATCGTGGAAGCCGTGGATTGTCCCAGGGTCCGGATCGGCTATGCGCAAGGCTGGGCAGAGACCCAGTCGCTTCCGGACGCCCTCGAATCAGCGCGAGCCCGGGACGAAGCGCGCCAGACGACGACGGTCGGGCCGCACCGGGCCGACCTGCGGATGACGCTCGAGGGCAAGCCGGCCCGCGACATCCTGTCGCGCGGCCAGCAGAAGCTCACCGCGGCCGCGCTGACGCTGGCACAGCTGCGACTCCTGGCGGATTCGACGAGCGTCATGCCGACGCTGCTGCTCGATGACCCGGCGGCCGAGCTCGACGCCGAACACCAGGCGGCATTCGTGACCGAAATCCTCCGGTTGAACTGCCAGCTCGTGATCACCGCGCTGCAGCCGCAGATTCCGGGGTTCACCCAGCCCGATCGGGTGTTTCACGTGGAACAAGGCGACGTCCGCCCCGTATAATGTGACATTGCAGAATGGAACCGTACATGGCAGCCGAAGACGTCTACGACTCTAGTAAAATCAAGGTCTTGAAAGGTCTGGACGCCGTACGGAAGCGGCCCGGCATGTACATCGGCGACACCGATGACGGCACCGGCCTGCACCATATGGTGTTCGAGGTCGTGGATAACTCCATCGACGAAGCGCTGGCCGGATTCTGCGACCGCATCGTCGTCACGGTTCACGCCGACGAGTCCATCACCGTATCGGATAACGGCCGTGGCATCCCGGTCGATCTGCACCCCGAGGAGGGGCGATCCGCAGCCGAGGTCATCATGACCGTGCTGCATGCCGGCGGAAAGTTCGACGCGAGCTCCTACAAGGTGTCCGGCGGACTGCACGGGGTCGGCGTCTCGGTCGTCAACGCACTCTCCGACTACCTGCTGCTCACCATTCACCGGGATGGCAAAGTCCACCGCCAGGAATACCGCCTCGGCGACCCGGTCGCACCGCTTGCGGTGGTCGGCCCCTCCGAGCAGCGGGGCACCACCATCCGCTTCAAGCCGAGCGCACAGATCTTCACGCACATCCAGTTCAGTCACGACGTGCTCGCCAAGCGGCTGCGCGAGCTGTCGTTCCTGAATTCCGGCGTACGCATCGAGCTGATCGACGAGCGCGAGAACACCTCGGACGTTTTTCAGCACGAAGGGGGCCTGCAGGCCTTCGTGAAGTATCTCAATCGCTCCCGCACGCCGGTACACGAGTCGATTCCCTGGTTCAGGACCCAGGACGGGCCGGTCACCATCGAAGTCGCCCTGCAGTGGAACGACTCCTACCAGGAGAGCATGTTCTGCTACACCAACAACATTCCGCAGAAGGACGGCGGAACCCATCTGGCCGGTTTCCGCAGTGCGCTGACGCGCACGCTCAACGATTACATCGAAAAGGAAATGTCGGCCAAGAAGGACAAGGTGCCCACGACCGGCGATGATGCGCGCGAAGGGCTCACCGCGATCCTTTCGGTGAAACTCCCGGACCCGAAGTTCTCCTCGCAGACCAAGGACAAACTGGTCTCCTCGGAGGTCAAGGGCATCGTCGAAGCCGCAGTGAGCGCCAAGCTGCAGGATTTCCTGCTCGAGCATCCGCAGGACGCCAAGGCGATCATCGCCAAGATGCTCGAGGCGGCCCGAGCCCGCGAAGCGGCGCGCAAGGCTCGCGAAATGACGCGGCGCAAAGGCGCACTCGACATCGCAGGACTGCCGGGCAAGCTGGCGGACTGCCAGGAGAAAGATCCGGCGCTCTCGGAGATCTTCATCGTCGAGGGCGATTCGGCCGGCGGCTCCGCCAAACAGGGCCGTGACCGTCGGACGCAGGCGATTCTGCCGCTGAAGGGCAAGATCCTGAACGTCGAGAAGGCGCGGTTCGACAAGATGCTCTCATCGGCCGAGGTCGGTACGCTGATCACCGCGCTCGGCTGCGGCATCGGCAAGGACGATTTCGACCTGGCCAAACTGCGCTATCACCGCGTCATCATCATGACCGACGCGGACGTCGACGGCAGCCACATCCGAACGCTGCTGCTGACCTTCTTCTACCGCCAGATGCTGGCGCTGATCGAACACGGCCATGTGTACATCGCCCAGCCGCCGCTGTTCAAGGTCAAGCGCGGCAAACAGGAAATGTACGTCAAGGACGAGGCGGAACTCGACGCGGTGCTGCTGAACTCCGCG
>JAKADE010000396.1 GCA_021820785.1 Pseudomonadota bacterium | reverse complement strand
TCCAGATTTATGGATAAGTTGCATTGAATCCCAGTGTAAGGCGGCAAAACTAATTGAGAGCGTAGTTGAGGTGATCAAGCGAAAAATGCCGATGCTTGCTCTGAATACCATTACGCCGGGGGGGGGATAACAATTTCGACTCATATTGAACCGTGGAAGACGTCATGAGTGTTGGCGGGGACGTAGAAGCGCGTAATTTTGGGGGCGAGAGGCGGATTGGGGAGGAGCGGCATCAGGGTCGCTGGCAAGAGCTCAGAACGGCGTGTCGTCGCTGGGAGAGCTTGGCGAGGGCGGCGGGCAGGAGGGCTCGAGCTGATGGACACGGTTGATGAGCAGTCCGCCGTAATGGCGCTCGAGGGCCTCGGTGAGCTGGTAGAGGAAGTCGATGAGTTTCTCGGCAGCGTCGCCGGACAGTTCCAGCGGCAGGCAGACGATCGGCAGGTCATTCGGTTCCATGGCTAACGGCTTGCGGTGCGGGGTTTCTTAGCGACCGAGCGCGCCGCGGCGCGTTTGGCGGCGCGCTCCTTGGCCTCCTTGAGGCGATAGCTCTCACCGTCGATCGAGAGGATCTCGGACCGGTGCACGAGGCGGTCGATGAGCGCGACGACACAGGTGGCATTGGGGAAGACCTGGTTCCATTCGCTGAAGGTCCTGTTGGTGGTCAAGATCAATGGACGGCGCAGCTGATAGCGCCGTGTGACGACCTCGAAGAGCAGGTCTGCATAGCGGGTGTCGTAGGCCAGATATCCCACCTCATCGCAACAGAGCACGGCGGGAGTGGTGTAGCGGCGCAGGCGTCGCGCCAGTTGCGTGGAGCTGTCCTGGGCGGCAAGATCATGGAGCATGTCCGAGGCGGCGGTGAAGCGTGCCGTGTAGCCGCGCAACACCGCCTGGTGCAGGAGGTTCTTGGCGATCATGCTCTTGCCGAGTCCGTTTGGCCCGATCACGATGATGTTGGCGGCGGCTTCCAGGAACTCGAAGGTGAAGAGCTCATCGAGGAGCGCATGATCGAGCTGCTTCGGCCACTGGTAGTCGAAGTCGGCCATGGGCTTGAAGGCGCCGAGGCGCGCCCCATCGAGGCGGCGTTTGAGGCTGCGGCGCAGCCGCTCGCTCTCCTCGATCTCGAGCAGGTGGGCAAGCCAGGGTTCGAGGAGGAGTTCCTCGGCGTGGGCGAGCAGGCCAAAGAGACCGAGCTGGCGCAGACGGCGCTTCAGTTCCTCAAGCGACAGGGTCGTTGCTGCCGCCGTCACCGCGGGTGTCGTCAGGCTTGGCGGGCTCGGGGTCGGGGGACGCATCTGAGCGTTCATCGGAGCTCTCCTGGGCGAGTTTTTCGTACTCGGCGAGGTCGTGCGGGCGGACGGCGAGGTCGCGCACGCGAGGATCGTCGGGCAGAGTCACGGGGATGGGCGGGGATGCCCCGCGCTCGGCGCGGTGCAGGTCGATGAAGTGGCGCACGGCGGGGAGGTGCACCGCGTCCTCGGCGAGGGCGGCGGTGATGGCCGCATCGAGGGCTGCGGCGCCGTGGGTATCGAGCAGTTCGGTGAGTCCTCGGGTGAGGGAACCCAGATGCACGCCGCGCACCGCGGCGAGCTGCAGCAGCCGAGCGGCGCTCGGGGCGGCATAGTGCAGCCGGTCAGTCGCCCGATGGGCGCGCGCGGCGCGTTTGTGGGCTTCGAGCGCCTTGATGTGGCCGGGCTGCTCGATCTGTGCGCCGCGATCGTAGCTCCTCGGGTGCGTAGCAATGACCGTGCTGCCATCGAGGACGCGTACGGTCTCGACGGTGGCGAGCACCTCGAGGGTGCGGCGCACGTGGGTGTGCGGGACGGAGTAGTCGTTGAGGTCAAAGCGTACGTAGGGAGTCTTGTGCACGTGCACGATGACTCGCTCAGCAGCCGGGAACGGCTCCTCGGGCAAGGCGAGCAGATGAGATCGCTCGGCCTCGAAGCACTCGCGCACCGTGCGGCTGCGATCCTCGGGGCAGGGCCGATCGGCCGCTTCGCCCGTGCACCAGGCGAGCGCCTGGGCGTTGAGGTCCTCGAGATCGGCGAAGCGGCGCGCGGCGAAGAAGCGCTCGCGCACGAAGCGGATCGCCCGCTCGACGCGCCCCTTCTCGTTCCCGCGCGCCACGGCCACCGGGCGCGGTGCGAAGCGGTACCAGGCCGAGAGCTCAAGCAGCGTCGGGTGGAAGCGGATCGCATCCGGGGCACGCTCGAGATGCACCCGCTCAAGCACCGCGGAGCGCAAGTTGTCATAAAGGACGGT
This sequence comes from Pseudomonadota bacterium, assembly GCA_021820785.1. The sequence continues at coordinate 1,669 of JAKADE010000396.1, read as the reverse complement.
ACGAGGCACGGACCCGAAGGCGCTGAAGGCGCGCACATGCCCATCGAGGAAGGCGCTCATCGCCGCCCCGAGATAGAAGCGCAGGAACAGGTAGCGCGAGTACGACAGCACCATCACGAAAGCCATCAGGGGCCGCAACGCCTTGCCGACAGCGAGCTTGCCGAAGTGCGCCCAGTCGCACTGGCCTTGGTCTCCTGGCAACGTGCGCAGCCGCAGATACGCCTCGGCGGACGGCCGCGGACGGTAGCGGGCGACGATGGCGCGGAAGTGATCGGGACGACCCGGATAGCCGCGCTCGCGCACCATGTCGTACAGGCGCGAGGCCCGCAAGCTGGGGTAGTGCGCGAGCGTGTCTTGGATGAACGGCACGAACGGATCGGCGATCGAGCCGCGCGCGGACTGCTCGGCGGCGGGGATGCTCGCCTGCATCAGCACGCGGCGCACGGTGTCGTGATGGATGTTGAGCTGACGGGCGAGCGTGCCGATCCGCCAGTGCTCGGCATGATACAGGCGCAGGATCTGGGCCTCGAGCTCGCGCGAGATCATCGCCGCATCCTCCCGTGTCGGGCAGGACGGGGCTCACCCGCTCCAGCGCCAGGTATGAAGCCGGGCAAAGGGCGGCAAGGGCCGCCCACAGAACGCACAGCGCCTCTGCAGGGGAGGAACGAGAGGAAGGGAAGGCTCTTTGACGTCAACATCGCTCGACTCGCTTGCGCTGACCAGGTGCCGCGATACGCTGCACCGACTCGTCACGAGCGGAAAGCTCTGATGCGTCACACCTTGCCGTCGCCGCTGCCGGTAGCGCCGTTGTCGTTCAGCATGTCGGCGGGCTCCACGGGGGGTGCGTTGGTAGCGGGCGCCGGCGCGGCGTACCGACTCCCGGCGAGCGAGCTCGGCGCAATCCCCGGGGCAGTACAGGTTCCCGCAATCACATTGCGCGCAGATGCACACCTGCATCCCGCAGCGACAGCAATGGTAGAGCCGGTAGGTTGCCGGCTCCTCGAGCAGCCCCAAGACCCCCTCCCCGACGGCACTGGACAGCGCCGCGGCGGCGAGGCATAAAGGGCTGGCAAAGCTGCCTCCGACGGCGCTGCGCATCGAGGGCCCGGGGTCTGACGCCAATCAAACTGCCCGGGCCTTCGTCTATGTGCGTCTCGTGCCTTCAGCATAGCCGAAGCAGACAAAGCCGCACCCGAGGCGCAGGTGCGCCCCCCCAGGCATCCAATCGCAGCGGTAGATCTCTGCCCGGCCTGAACGGCCGGTCAGACCGCGTCGCCGCTGCGCGGCGACGCGCCGAAGAATGACGTAGAGAGGGGAAATCGGAAGAAGACGGCAGAGGCGGTATCGACCGCACCGAGACTCAGGCGGTTGGCTCAAAAACGCGGGCCAACCCCAGAATCAGGCGGTTCCTGGCCACCGTTCACATCATGAGTGCGTCCTGACTAGCTGTCAGCGTGGTGCGACCAAGTAGAGGTGTTTGTTAGGTCCTGGACACGAAGTCGTGCCCCCTGTGTCACCGTAGTTGTCGCCTCGATACCTCTGTAATCTTGGGGGCATTGAGGAACGACAGTGGCTCGATACAGCAGCGAATTCAAAGAGCGGGCGGTGGCGCGACTGCTACCGCCTGAGAGTGCGGAAGTTTCCCGGGTGTCCCAGGAGATCGGAGTGT
>JAKADE010000395.1 GCA_021820785.1 Pseudomonadota bacterium | reverse complement strand
AACGGCAATCTGCCGAATCAGTTCCTCTACTACAATCCGTGGTCGCTGCTGAGCTACCTGGAGACGCAGCCGGTCGATTCGGGGTGGAGCCCGACCACGGGTTACCCGCGCTATACCGGCGGCGTTCCCACGCAGGTTCTGGTGCCGAACTCGGTGCAGCACGTGGCGCGTATGAATTACTCGCCGTTCGTGCAGGTCAGCCACAATTTCCGGGTTTACGGGATGAAGCTGATGACCCGCCTGGGAATGCGCTACCAGCGTACCGAGGAGGTAATTGCCGGTCTGTCCGCACCGCTGACCTCGGTTGCCTGGCAGGGTGCGGCGGATCCGACGCAGTACGTCTTTGCGGTGGGCTCGCCGCAGTGGACGCAGACCTCGCTGTCGTACGGATACTTCCTGCCGTCGCTCGACCTCGCGCTGTGGCCCACGCATGATCTCGAGGCGGCGTTCGATTTCTCGCGGACCGAATCCGCGCCGCCGAACGGCCAGATCATTCCGAATACCAGCTTCGGTGGTTTGGTGAACGCGCTGACGGCGACCGGAAACAATCCAGGGCTGATGCCGTATCTGTCGAACAACTTCGACTTCCGCCTGACGTGGTACTACAAGCACGGCGACTACGCGGAACTGCACCCGTTCTACAAACAAGTGTCGAATTTCCCGACGTCCAGCGTGCAGGACGTCACGGTACCGATCAACGATCCGGCGCCGTGCTCGTACAACCAGAATGGCCACATCCTGTTCAACGACGCCAACTGCGGCAAGCCGATGGTGTTCGCGGAGACGACTTACACGAACAAGCTGTCGGCGGACGTGACTGGTGTGTCGGCGACCTGGCAGCAGTTGCTGCCGTATGGCTTCGGCATTCTGATCAATGGCACCTGGATGCACAGCAATGCGAACTTCGACAATTACAATCTGACTGCGAATCAGTTCGCGCTGACGGGTGTCGGCAACTCGGCCAACGGCACGCTCTTTTATCAGAAGGGCAAGTGGCAGGCGCGCATGACGGTGAACTGGCAGGGCACGCTGTTGCTTGGACTCGGTCAGCAGAACGACAGCAGTGCGTTCGGTGCCGAGCCGGTGTACGAGGCGCCGTTCACGCAGCTGGACCTGTCGACCAATTACAAGATCGACAGCCACCTGAACGTGTACTTCACGGCGAACAATCTGCTGAACTCGATCTATCACACGTATGGACGGTTCTCCAACCAGACGTTGAATCTGATCGACTACGGCACGTCGCTCTCGTTCGGAGTCCGCGCCCAGTTCTGATCGCATGAAGCCGGTCCGGTCGGTCGTCATCGTCGGCGGAGGAACCGCCGGATGGCTCACCGCAGGCATCATCGCCGCCCGCCATCAAGCTCGGATGAAGGCGGGCGGCTTTTCGGTCACGCTGGTCGAGTCACCGGACATTCGCACCATCGGTGTAGGAGAGGGGACTTGGCCGACGATACGCTCGACCCTTGAGCGTATCGGCGTGTCCGAGACGGCGCTGTTTCGCGAGTGTGATGCCGCCTTCAAGCAGGGTGGGAAGTTCGTCGGCTGGACGACCGGAGCGCCCGAGGATGCGTACTATCACCCATTGATGATTCCGCACGGCTTTTCGCGCGTGAACCTCGTGCCGCATTGGCTCGAGCACGGCGGCCGCGGGAGTTTCTGCGATTTCGTCACGCCCCAGGGACGGTTGTGCGATCGGGGCCTGGCGCCGAAGACAATTGCGCAGGGCGAGTACCGTTCGGCGGCCAATTATTCGTATCACCTCGATGCGGGTAAGTTCGGGCCCTTTCTCGCCAAGCACTGCATCGAGACGCTCGGCGTTCGGCACGTTCTGGCCGACGTCACCGGCGTCAGCCAGAGCGAGTCGGGCGACATCTCCCACCTCGATACGGCGCAGGCAGGTAGCGTCGCAGGTGACCTCTTCGTGGATTGCAGCGGTTTTCGCGCGTTGCTGCTCGGCGAGACGCTGCAGGTGGGTTTCAAGTCGTGCGCGGACGTGCTGCTCTGCGACACCGCGCTCGCGGTCCAGGTGCCTTACGAGCGGCCCGATCAGCCCATGGCTTCCGAAACGATTGCTACGGCGCAGGAGGCGGGCTGGATCTGGGACATCGGACTGCCGACGCGGCGGGGGGTCGGGCACGTCTATTCGAGCCGGCACACAAGCGAAGAGGCTGCGCGCGAGACGTTGCTGCGCTACATCGGTGCGCACCATCGGGATCTGCCGGTGCGCAAGATTCCCATCCGTTCGGGTCATCGGCAGGTGTTCTGGAAGAACAACTGCCTGGCCGTCGGCCTGGCGCAGGGGTTTCTCGAGCCGCTCGAGGCCTCGGCGATCGTCCTGGTGGAGCTCTCGGCGAAGCTGCTCGCGGAACAGATGCCGGCGTGCCGGGAAGTGATGGATATCGTCGCGCGGCGTTTCAACGAGGTGACCGCGTACCGCTGGGGTCGGATCATCGATTTCCTCAAGCTGCATTATGTGCTCACCCAGCGCACCGATACGGCGTTCTGGCGCGATAATGCGGACCCGGTGACCGTGCCGCAGCGACTTCAGGACATGCTGACGCTGTGGAAATTCCAGTCGCCGTGGTTCTTCGATGAGCTCGACCGGCTGGAGGAGGTATTCCCGGCCGCAAGTTATCAGTACGTCCTGTACGGGATGGGCTACCGTACCGAAGTGGTGCCGGAGGACCGGGCCGAGTCCGCCCCCGACGCCGCGCGGCTGGTCGAGGAGAATGTCCGCGTGACCGCCCAATTATGTGCGCAGCTGCCGAAGAATCGTGAGCTGCTGAATCAAATTTACCAATACGGGCTACAGCCCGTTTGAGCGAACGTCTCGTCTCATGACCCAAATCGTACCGCTGAACAAAGAAACCTATCGCGACCTGAAGGTCGACGGTCGAGCCTCGGCCGCACACGGCGACAATCAGCATTTCGTGCAGGTGATCGTCGGGGAGTTCTCGCACCTGCTGGTGCATTACCCGATCCTGTTCGGCAAGCAGCGCGATACGGGACAGTTCTTCTGCGGCGCCATGCTGGGCTTCATCGAGGGCGAGAATCAATTTCTCGACGACTGGCGCCGTGACCCGGAGTTCTATCGGCCGCTGACGTTGCAGCGTGGTCCGTTCTACATCAACGGCCCGGAGCTGGCGATCGATCTGGATGATCCGCGGGTCGGTGCCGAGAGCGGCCAGCCGTTGTTCACCGAGCAGGGGCAGCCGAGCCGGTATCTGCAGCGGATCATCTGGGCGTTCCAGGATCTGCAGCCGGGTATCGAGCAGACCCGGATCTTCATCGCGCGACTGCTCGAGCTGAATCTCATCGAGCCGATCGACATCGAAGTCGAGTTCGAGGATGGCACGCTGCGTCATTGTGACGGGTTGTACACGATCAATCAGGAAGCGCTCGCGCGGCTGGCCGATACCGTGGTGGTTGAACTGTTCAGGCGCGGCTACCTGGCGCTGATCCACATGATGATCAACTCGCTGAAGCAGGTGCGGGTGATGGCGCGGACCAAAAATGCGCGCCTGCTGAAGCAGACCGAAGGGCTTGTGCCCGTGCAGAGTGCGGGCGGGGCGTGACGGTGCGCCGCCGGGATCCGGGTGCGTTCAGCCGGTGAGCTGATTCGCCGCGGCGAGGCGCCGCACCGAATCGCGCCAGAGGATCTTCGTGGCGATCTCCCGCTCGACGGGCAGGGCTGACCCGTAGCACAGGTTCAGCAGCCGGTGCACCGCGTTGGTCGCGATCTCGACCCAGGGTATGAGCACCGTGGTGAGCGGGGGGGCGGAGACGGCCGAGAGGTCGATGTTGTCGTAGCCCATGACCGAGATGTCCTTCGGCACCGATACCCCGATCTGACTCAGATAGGAGAGCGCGCCGATGGCCATTTCGTCATTGGCGCAGAACAGCGCCGTGAACGGGCGGTTTGTCTCGAGCAGTGTG
>JAKADE010000394.1 GCA_021820785.1 Pseudomonadota bacterium | reverse complement strand
GCGGGATTGGTCTGTTGTGCCGATCATACGCCAGCCCCCCTGCGCCGCCGCGGCGCTGCGTCATGTGTGTCATGTCCCAGCGTGACAGTGTCACTGAACGAAACACTAGCGGGCCCGCACGCCCCCCATCGCCGCGCTAGTGTGCGCGCCGCCCCGAGTCGCCGGGCCCTCCATGCATGCGCGCAGCGCATTCCGCAGCGCCGGTTGTTCCGTAAGCGTGACACTGTGTACCGACGCCGCCGCCCGCCGCCGCCCCGGCAGCCGCTTGCGCCAATTGAGCGTGGGCGGCACGCAACGGGCCGGCCGCAGCGGCGGCGTGGCACGGCGATTGCTCTGCGCAGGCGTCACCCAAACGTATCACGCAGGGGGCTCTGCAATGAGATTTCGCAACGCGAACGTCCTGGCCGCCGTCCTGTGCGCCGCACTCAGCGCGCCGGCCGCACACGCCATCAGCGTCAAGGCCGGAAAATGGAAGCTGTCGTTCAACGGCAACGTCAACGCTCACTACATCTATTCGCAGTGCGAGAAGCACCCGAGCGTGGTGGCCGGCGGCCTGGCCTGCGTGGCGAGCAACGGGTCCTCCTCGGTCTCGAACGGTCTGCTGCCGGCCGCCCTGACGGTCAGCGGCGCGACCGTCCAGGACGGCTACCACATCGGCTTCACCTTCGGGCTGTACCCCGGCATCAGCACCAACGACGGCGGCAGCCCGAACCTGCAGGTCGGCAGCTCCAACTTCGGCCACACCGCCCTCGGCACGGCGGGACTCGATGTCCGCCAGGCGTTCCTCACGGTCGGCAACAAGCACTTCGGCACCATCATGGCCGGCCGCAACATCGGACTGTTCGCCTCCGATGCGATCCTCAACGACATGACCCTGCTCGGCGTGGGCGCCGGCAATGGCAATTACGCCGCTCCGGCCAACACCTCGCTCGGCTCGATCGGACTCGGCTACATCTACACCGACTGGCTGGCGCAGATCGACTACACCACCCCGACGGTGCACGGCGCGAACGTGACGGTGGGCATCTTCGATCCTCTGAACACGCTCGGGCAGGTGCCGGCGAATCACTCCACGCCCGGATTTCAGGCCAAAGTCACCTACACGCTCGGGAATCTGTACCTGTCGGCGAGCGGACTGTACCAGCGCCAGGCGATCGCCTGCTCGGACCCCTCGCTCAACGCCACCGCGTGCGTAATCGGTGCGAACAATCTGCACTACAGCAGCGCCGCGTTCGATATCGGCGGCAAATACACCGCCGGACCCTTCCAGGTCATGAGCTGGTACTACCGCGGCAACGGCGTCGGCACGACCGGTCTGTTCGTGAACTCGAACGACTCACTCGGCCACCCGCGCGGCTCGGAGGGATTCATCGCGCAGTTGACCTACACCTACGGCAAGACGAAATACGGCATCAACTACGGAGAAAGCAAGCTCGACCCGACCGCGCTAGATCTGGCCAACGGCACGCTGGTCGAGATGAACAACAAGTGGACCGCCGGGGTCTATCACCACCTCACCCACAATCTGCTCCTGGTCGGAGAATTCAGCCGGCTCCAGTCGACCAATGACATGGGTCAGAAAAACGCCAGCTGGAACATCAATGCCGGCCTGTTCCTGAGCTTCTGACAGGCCGACAGTGCGCCGCCAGTGGTCCGGAAACGGACCACTGGCCGGCTCTTGCCCCCTTTTCTCGCTGTCCTCGGTACAATCACGGCGGGCGAGCGGTACGGTGCACTTCCGGCGGCGCCCGCGTGGATCCCCGGACTCTGCCAGCGGAACGACACGAGCAGCCATGTCCTCAACACGCAGCCTGTCTCTCAGGCCCGGCCAGGGCCGGCCCGCAACACGCACCGTCTGGCTCACCGCAGCCGCAGCGGCATGGGCGGCAAGCGGCCTGCCGGCCCGCGCCGCGCCCGCGCAACGCCTCAGCGACATCGTGGTGACGGCCACCCGCATCGCAATGCCCGCCTTCGACGTGCCGGCCTCGATCAGCAGCGTCTCGGGCGCCGAATTGCGCGACGACGCGCTCGGCATCAATCTCGCCGAGGGTGTGCGCTCGGTCGCCGGCCTGCTGGTGCGCAACCAGTACGACTACGCACAGGATCAGCAGGTGTCGATTCGCGGGATCGGCGCCGGCTCGGCGTTCGGCGTGCGCGGCGTGCGGATCTATCAGGACGGCATCCCGCAGAGCGGTCCGGACGGCCAGGGTCAGGTCTCGCAGTTCAACCTCGGCTCGGCGCAGCGCGTGGAGGTGCTGGAAGGGCCGTTCTCGGCGCTCTACGGCAACTCCTCCGGCGGTGTGATCCAGATATTCACCGCCGCGGGGAAAGCACCCGGCTCGCTGCGCTTCGACCTCGGTTTCGGCAGCTTCGGCGCCGTGCGCGCCGGCGTCGATGCCAGCGATGCGCTCGGCAAGCTGCGCTACAACCTGGACTTCACCCACTTTTCCTGGCAGGGCTTCCGGCCGCAACAAAAGGCACGCAGCGAGTCCTTCAACGGCAAGGTGAACTACGCGCTGAACGCGCGCAGCTCGCTGACGTTCGTCGCGAACGTGCTGTCGCGTCCAGACTCGCTCGACGCGCAGGGGCTCACTGCCGCGCAGCTCGCCGCCAACCCCGATCAGACCAGCGCCGGGGCCCTCGCCTTCCATACCCGAAAGACACTCGATCAGCAGGAAGGCGGGCTGATCTTCAAGCACGCATTCGGCGCACACCAGCAATTGCGCCTGATGGGCTACTACGGGCACCGCAGCGTGCTGCAGTTCCTCTCCATCCCGGTCGGCGCGCAGTTTGCGCCCGCGAGCTCCGGTGGCGTCGTCGACCTGCACCGGAATTTCGGCGGCGGTGATGCCCGCTGGAGCCTCAAGACCCGCCTTGCCGGCCATGCCCTCGCCTGGATCGCCGGTGTGAGCTACGACACGCAGAACGAACTGCGCCGCGGGTACGACAATTTCATAGGCCCGACGCTCGGCGTGCAAGGTGCGCTGCGGCGCAACGAGAACGACATTGCGCGCAACATCGACGAATACACGCAAGCGAGCGTCTCGCTGTCACGGCAGTGGAGCGTCATGCTCGGCGTACGCCACAGCGAAGTGAAGTTCATCACCCAGGACCATTTCATTACCCCGGGCAACGGCAACGACTCCGGCGGGGTGACCTACACGGCGACCTCGCCGGTGGCCGGCGTGCTGTACGCGCCGCTCGACTGGCTGCACCTTTATGCTGCCTTCGGCCAGGGCTTTCGTACGCCGCTCGCCTCCGAGCTCGCCTACCGGCCCGACGGTGCGCCGGGCCTGAACCTCGCACTGCGTCCGGCGCGCAGCAACAATGGAGAGATCGGTGCGAAATTTCGCATCGGGCGCACGCTGAACGCGTCCATCGCGGCGTTCCTGACGCATACCAATGACGAAATCGTCGTCGTCACCGACAGTGGCGGCCGCACCACGTATCAGAACGCCGGGCGGACGCGCCGCAGCGGCGCGCAGGCCTCGCTGGCGTATCACTTCCTGCCGCTGTGGCACCTGCAGGTGGCCTACACCTACGTCGATGCAGTGTACGTCGATGGCTTTCTCACCTGCACCACCGTGCCGTGCGCCCGGCCGACACAGCGGATTGCGGCCGGCAATCGCTTGCCGGGCGTGCCGCGCAACAGCGCGTACGCAAAGGTGACCTGGGGCGGCCGGCGCGGCTGGCACGCGAGTCTCAGCGGACAATACCTGGGGTCGATTCCGGCGAATGAAGCCAATACGGCCCGCGCCAGCGGCTACTCGGTCTTCAACCTCAGCGGCGGGTACCGCACCGCGCTCGGTCCGCAGCGCCTGGAGGTGTTCGTGCGGGTAAACAACCTGCTCAACCGCCGCTACGTGGCGGCGGTCATCGTCAACCAGGCGAGCGGGGCGTACTTCGAACCCGCACCCGGGATCAACGTACTGGCGGGCGTG
>JAKADE010000393.1 GCA_021820785.1 Pseudomonadota bacterium | reverse complement strand
TCAGCTGCTCGAGTACTGCGCCTCCAGAACCCTCTTCGGCCGCTCCCTCGCGAACAACCAGGCCGTCCAGGTGCGCCTCGCGGAAATGGCCCGCAAGATCACCACCGCACAAATGCTCGCCCTGCAGCTCGCTCACCTCAAAGAGCTCGGTACCCTCGACCCCGTCCAGGTCTCCCTCGCCAAGTGGAACAACTGCCGCGCCGCCCTGGACATCGCCCGCGACTGCCGCGACCTGCTCGGCGGCGCAGGCATCAGTGCCGAGTACGCACCCATCCGCCACATGCTCAACCTCGAGAGCGTCATCACCTACGAGGGCACCGAAACCATCCACCAGCTCTCCGTCGGCCGGGCATTGACCGGGCAAAACGCCTTCTGAGGCGGTTGCCCGGCGCTCAGCGGCGCGAGGGGCGTGCGGTGCGTGAGCGGCCGCGCCGGACTCCGGGGGCGACCCGCTTGACCTTGCCCGGCTTGTCGTACGGGTTCTGGTCCGTGCGGTATTCGATGGCCACGGGCGTGGCGTAGAGATCGAACCGCTTGCGAAAGACGTTGGTGAGGTAACGGGTGTACGCGTTCGGCACGGACGCCGTCTGGTTACCGTGGATGACCACGCGCGGCGGGTTGCGCCCGCCCTGGTGGGCATAGCGCAGCTTGATGCGCCGGCCGTGCACCAGTGGCGGCTGATGCGCCGTCATGGCCTGCTCCAGCGTACGGGTCAGCTCACGAGTCGGCATCTCTCGCATCGCCGCGTCGTACGCGCGCACGGTCGAGTGCACCAGTTCGCCCACGCCGGTGCCATGACGCGCCGAGATGAAATGCATCGGAGCAAACGGCACGAAGTCGAGTTTCAGGGCGAGCTGCCGGTGAATCTCCTCGCGCTGCTCCGGTTCGATACCGTCCCACTTGTTGACCGCCAGGAGCAGCGCCCGACCGCGCTCCAGAGCGATGCCGAGCACACTCGCATCCTGCTCCGCCACGGTATCGTGGGCATCGAGCACGAGGATCACCACGTGCGCCTCGTCTATGGCCTGCAGCGTCTTGGCGACGCTGGCGCGCTCGATGGCGTCCTCCACCCGCGCCCGCCGCCGCACGCCCGCCGTATCGATCAGCAGGAAACGCCGGCCGTCACGCTCGAACGGCACGAGGATGCTGTCGCGGGTAGTGCCGGGCTGATCGCTCGCAATGACGCGCTCCTCGCCAATCAGCCGGTTGACCAGGGTGGATTTCCCGACATTGGGTCGGCCGATGACTGCGATACGCACCGCGTCGCGGTCTTCGGGCTCTGCGTCCGCGCTCGGCTCCAGGCCCTCCAGGACCGCTGCCATCAGCGCCTCGCACCCCTGGCTGTGGCTCGCTGAGATGCCGAGCGGTTCGCCGAAGCCGAGCGCATGAAACTCCGCGCCCGCGATCTGCGCATCGAGGCCCTCGGCCTTGTTCAGCGCCAGCGTCACCGGCTTGCCGCAGCGGCGCAGTTCTCGCGCCACAAAATAATCCTGCGGCGTCAAACCGCTGCGCGCATCGAGCACGAACACCAGCCGATCCGCCTCGGCCACGGCGCGCTCCGTCTGCTCGCGCATCTGCGTCTCCAGACCGCTCGGGTTCTCCACCAGGCCGCCGGTGTCGACCACCACACACGGCATGGGCCCGACGCGACCGAAGCCGTACTGGCGATCCCGGGTCAGCCCCGGGACGTCCGCGACAATGGCATCCCGCGTGCCGGTGAGCACGTTGAACAGAGTGGACTTGCCGACGTTCGGCCGACCGACCAGTGCGACGATGGGCAGCATGCTGCTGCGTCCCTACAATCAGTGCCGCGGCGAGACGCGGAACGCGGTGATGTGGCCGACGTCGTTGATCACCACGACCTCGTTGCCGATCACCACGGGCGGGTTCGAGACTCGGATCCCGCCCGTCTCAGCGCGCGCCTCGAAGGCGCCCGTGCGCTTGTTCAGCCAATGCACGTAACCCTGATAGTCCGCAACGACCACGCCATCCGGGCTCACCGCTGGCTGTGTCACCGCGCGATAGCGCAACGCCGCCTGGCGCCAGATCACCGCGCCATTCTTGCGGTTCAGCGCCACGACCGCGCCGTCGGCGCTCGACATGTATACCGCATGCGCACCGAGCGCCAGACCGCGGAAGCTCGAGGCCTTGTGGCTCCACCACGGCTGCCCGCTCGCCAGCGCGAGCATGTCGACCGTCCCGTGGTAGCCGACGGTGTATACGTCCTTGCCGGACACGATCACCGCTCCGTGCACGTCGGCGAGCCGCTCGATTGCGGTGCGCCCGGTAGGCTGAGACACCGTCGCGAGCCACACCTGCGAACCGTCGGAGGTGTTCACGGCGAGCACCTTGCCGTTGGCGAAGCCGCTGATCACCATGTGGTGGGTGATCACCGGAATGGCCGCGCCGCGCAGAGAGAGCGAGGGCATGTGCTGCTGGGTCTCCCACAGCTCGTGGCCGTCACGGGTCGACAGCGCATGCAGCACCCCGTCGATGGTGCGCACGGCGACCAGGTTGCGCGAGAGCCCCGGGGAGGAGATCACCGCATCGGGAAGCCGCACTTTCCACAGGGTCTTGCCGTTGTCGGCATTCAGCGCGATCACCTGCCCGTCGGTGGCGCCGACCACCAGCAGCTTGCCGAGCACCGCTGGGCCGCCGCCGAGCGGCAGGTGGGTATCGGTGTGCCACAGCTCATGGCCGTTGCGCGGGTCGAACGCAGCCACCTCCCCGTCATGACCGGAGGCAAACAGCCGGTTGCCGCGCACGACCAGACGCAGACCGAGCAGCAGGGCGCGGGTCTTGGAGTTGCCGAATCCCCAGAAGTTGATCAGATGGAAACCGCCGACCGAGGCGCTCCAGATCTCGTGCACACGCAGCGTCGATTTGATGGGGGCGAGTTTGGCGGGCTGATCGACCTGCTTGTGCGAGCAGGCGGCCAGCAGCCAGGTCGCGGCCAGCGCCGCGGCCCAGAATCGCATCGAACGGGGGGTATGGTTTTGCAAGCGTCTCATCCTGCTCGACATCGTTTCGGCCGGCATCACTTGCGGGCGCCCGCGGCGGCCGCGGGCGCAGCGCTCCGCCCGGCCGACGGGGCGGGCAGGTTCGCGGCGAGTTCGGAAATCTCCAGCGCCAGGAGCTGATGGTTGGTCTCTCCGCCCGGATCGCTGGCACGGGCCAGCCGGTATTGGGCGAGCGCGGCGCTCTTGTCGCCCAGGGCCTGATACGCATCCCCGCGCACGACGGCATAGCGGGGCGCGAATGCGCCCGGATCAGCACCGCCGAGCGTGGTGAGCGCCAGCTGCGGCTGGTGCAGCGCGATCTGCACTCGGGCCAGGCGCAACCGTGCGATCAGCCCGAGGATCGCGTCGTGCGGGTGATTCATCACCTTCGAGAGCTCGCCGGCCGCGCGACTCAGGTGGCCGGTATCGACGAACGCCCCGGCGGAGGCGAGCCGCGCCTGATCGGCATACGGCGTCGCGCCGTAATGACGCTCCAGACGTCCGGCCGCGGCAAACGCGGCGGCCTGCTGTCCGCTGGCGAAGTCGCTCTCCATCTGCGCGTAGAGCGCACTGGCGCTCAGATCCCGTCCGTTCACGCGGCCCTGCCACCAGCGGTAGCCGCCGAGCGCAAGCGCAGCGATCGCCACGCCGGTGAGCATCGCCGGCCCGTTCGCCCGCAGCCAGGCGAGCAGCGCTTCCCACTTCTCACGTTCGTCAAGATAACTGTCCACGACCCCTCCTCGAATTCAGGTCTGCACGGCGGCAGCGGCCAGAGCCGTTTCGATCGCCGCGGCCAGATCGGGCAGCGGACTCTCGGTCTGACCGGCCTCCCGGCGCAAAGGTTTCAACGCGGCCACGCCGCGCGCCAGCTCGTCGTCGCCCAGGATCAGCGCGAGCGCCGCACCACTGCGGTCGGCACGGCGGAACTGCGCCTTGAAGTTG
>JAKADE010000392.1 GCA_021820785.1 Pseudomonadota bacterium | reverse complement strand
GCGATATTGCACCAAGGGGATGTGGGCGAAGAGCCGGCCGTTCATGATCGGCCAGCCGAAGGCCTTGCACATGACCGGCATGCTGATCGGGGTCAGGTCGGCGTTGAAATCGAACTGCGCATGCGGGGTGCCGAGATTGCGGCCCACCAGCGTATGAATGAGGATCGCGCCGTCGAACACCGGCACGCGCACGTTGCCCCCGAGCAGGGCAAAGTTGCGACTCCAGGTGAGAAAGGTCAGATGCGTCGCGCCGCCGGCCAGACCGTACAGCCCGACGCGCTGCCAGCTGAGCTGCGAGTGCGCCACCGCCACGCCGGCCGCAGAAGCCCAGTGGATCGCGCCGTTGAGGCCGGCGATCGACAGGCTCGCGGTGGGGTCCGTGAAGCCGATACCGTGCAGGAGTGCGTCGATGCGCTCGAGGTGCCCGGCGCGCAGCCGCAGTGAGCCGCTCGCCCAGCCACGGGTGTGCAGGGAGCCGAGCGGGCCTGAGGCCAGGGTCATCTGCATGAAGCTGGCGTAGGCGCCCGGGAAGGTGAGGCGCGCGAGCCGTACCTGCGCATCTTCGAGCGTCGGCCGGGGAGTGAGCCCCACCTGCGCCGTCGCTTCGGCGTCGATGACGCCGCGCTCGTGCAGCGCGACGCGTGAGATCTCGATTGGCCCGGTCCCGCGCCGGGCGGCGGTGAGCTGCAAGGTGAGCGGGTGGGCTGCCAGATCCAGATACAGCGCTCCGGCGAGCGCCTCTCCCCGTGAGCCGGCGAGCCGGAGCGTGCCGCTCAGCGCGCCGCCGTGCTCGGTGAGGGTCCCGTGCAGGGTCGCCGCCACGTGCTGCGAGACGACCGTGCCGGCCGCATTGCTGAAGTTCAGATCCGCACTGCGCACGCGAACGTCCGCATGCAGGGCCGGGCGATTCGACGCGCGCAGCGCCAGACTCACCGGCCCGCCGGCCGTATCGCCGGGCGGCAGGCTGAACCAGGGGTGCGCCAGGCGTACGGCCTCGGCGAGTTCCACCCCCTCCGCGTTCATGCGCAGTTGCCACCGGCCCGGGCGCAGAGCGGCCGCGAGGCGCACCCGGCCGTGCGCGAACGCCACGCCGGTCGCGCTGACGGTGAGGGCGCCGGTCTGGGCATCGTACGCCGTCGTGAGGTCCCCGCGCAGCGCGCCGAACGTGCCCGCCTGGAGCGCGAAGCGGCCGCCCTGGCACTGGTAGGGGCGGCCGAGGCGGATCGCGGCGCAGCGCAGCACGGCACGGCGCACCGGCAGGACGCCCGGACGCGTCAGCTGCACGGAGGCTGCCTGCAGGCTGCCCGACAGTCCGCCGGGTCCCAGGCGCATCACCACCTGGGCATCGCGCACCCGTGCCTGCGGCGTCTGCAACGTCGCTACCGTGAGCGTGACCTGATCAACGGCATGGGCGGGTACGGCCAGGACCGCCATCAGCAGTCCGAGGGCCCAGCGTGCCGGCTGCAACAAAAACTTCACGACACTGTCATCTGGCGGACTTCCTGACCGCAGATCCTGAACATACGAGCCATTTCGCACCTGAATAGTGCACGCCCGGATGCCGCAATGAAAGCACCCGCCCTCTCCGAGTGGATCGCGCGCGCGGATGCCGCTGAGTACGCGCTGTGCCGCCGGTTGAACCGGGGTGCGGCGTTCGCGCTGCCCCGGCGGATCTTCCAGATCGCCAGCCGGCTCGGCGACGGGCTGATCTGGTACGTGGTGATTCTGGCGCTGCCGCTGCTCTACGGCCGCACCGCGGTGTGGCCGGCGCTGGTGATGGCGCTGACTGGCATCGCCGGTCTGGGGCTCTACAAGGTGCTCAAACACACGCTGGTGCGCGAGCGGCCGTTCATGACCCACGCCAACATCGATCTGGCCATGGCACCGCTCGACCGCTACAGCTTCCCCTCGGGGCACACGCTGCACGCCGTGTGCTTCACGGTGCAGGTGACCGCTCATTTCCCGGTGCTCGGCTGGGTGCTCATCCCGCTGACGCTGCTCATCGCCGGATCGCGTACCGTGCTCGGCCTGCACTATCCGACGGACGTGCTCGCCGGCGCGGCCATCGGGCTGGCGCTCGGCCTGGTGGGTGTGTCGCTCGCCTGATGCGAGTTCTATTCGTCTCGGACGTCTTCTTTCCGCGCGTCAACGGCGTGTCGACGTCCATCGCCACGTTTCGTGCCGACCTTGAACGTCTCGGCGTCGAGACGCTCCTCGTGGCGCCGCGCTATGCGGGCGAGACGGTGAGCAAGGAGCGCGGGGTGGTACGCGTTGCCGGCAGCAAGGTGCCGGGCGATCCGGAGGACCGGCGCATGCGCTGGGGCGCGCTGCGCCGTGCGCTCGCGGGGCTCGAGCGGGAGTCGTTCGACCTGGTCCACGTGCACACTCCGTTCGTCGCCCACTATGCGGGTGTGCGTGAGGCGCGCCGCCGCGGCGTTCCGGTCCTGGCGACCTACCACACGTTTTTTGAGGAATACCTGCATCATTACGTGCCGGTACTGCCGCGCCCCCTGGGGCGCGCGCTGGCGCGCGCGTTCACTCGCTCTCAATGCTCCGCCGTGCAGGCGTTGGTCGCCCCGTCCGAGCCGCTGCGCCAAGTGCTGTGCGAATACGGTGTCGACACGCCGGTGCACGTCATTCCAACCGGGCTGCCGGCGGACCGCTTCCCGCCGGGCAACGCGGCACGCTTTCGAGCGCTTGCGCAGCTGCCGGCGCATCGACCGCTGGTGACCTATGTCGGGCGAGTCGCGCACGAGAAGAACATCGATTTTCTGGTGCGCGTGTTCGAGCGTGTGCGCCAGTCCGTGCCCGAGGCGATGCTGATCATCGCCGGCGAGGGGCCGGCGCGCGAGCCGTTGCGCAAGCTCGTCGGACAGCTCGGATTGACGGCGGACGTCCGGTTCGTCGGTTACCTCGACCGCGACACCTCGCTGCTCGACTGTTATGCGGCTGCGTCGGTGTTCGCGTTCGCCTCGCGCACCGAAACGCAGGGACTGGTGCTGCTCGAGGCGCTCGCCCAGGGCACCCCCGTGGTGTCCACCGCTGAATTGGGGACGAAGTCCATCCTCGCCCCGGCGTGTGGCGCGGTGATCGCCGAGGAGCGCGAAGAGCCTTTCGCCGCCGCGGTGGTGCAAGTGCTGCGCGACGCCGACCTGCGCGGCCTGCTGAGCGCTCAGGCCCGCACCTACGCGCGCGGCTGGTCGTCGGCCAGCATGGCCGCCCGTCTCGCCGAGCTGTATCGAACGCTGCCCCGGGCGGCCTAACTCCCTTTCGGCGTCTCGAGGGTCACGCGCGAGAAATCCACGCCGGTGATGTCACTCCACGCGCCGTCGAATTCGAATGCCGCCGCGGCACAGGTCGGCAGGTGCGTGATCTGCGCTGCGAAGCGGTGGGCGAGCTCGCTGAGACCCGGGTTGTGCGCCACCAGCATGACGTGATGCGCCTCCTCGTCGAGCGTGCGGATGACCGCGAGCAATTGCGCCACGTCACCGGGATACAGCCGCTCGTCCACGAGGATCCGGCGCGGTGGATACTCGAGCGCGGCGGCCATGAGCCGCGCCGTTGCGAGCGCCCGCACCGCCGGACTCGAGATCAGCTTGTCGAGCCGGACTGCACGCGCGTGCAGACGTCGCCCCATGCGCGGCGCGTCCAGCGTGCCACGCTCGGCGAGCGGGCGGTCCCGATCCGAGAGCGCCGGTGAATGGTCGGACTTGGCGTGCCGCAGCAGGATCAGCGTCTTCATGCCGGCGCGCCTGGCGCAGTGCCGCTCGAACGGTACGCAGAGGATGTGTTCATGGGACCTGCCCAACCTGGCCCGGCTGCCGGGCCCACGATCGGAGCATAACGCAGGATTCGAGCCGTCGCGGCTGGACGTTCCACCCTGCATCTGAAAAGATTCCCGCCGCCCGACCGCCGCGCCCGCTGACGCAGGAGCTCTACCGATGTCCGAAGCACCA
>JAKADE010000391.1 GCA_021820785.1 Pseudomonadota bacterium | reverse complement strand
GGTGCTCGCGGAGCTGCGTCGCTTCTACCGGTACTCCCAGGCACGTAAGCGCTTGCACATCGAGCGGCTGGCCTGAGGCGCCTCGCCGCAAGTGCCTCCTGTGCGACGAAGCGGACAGGAAAGCGTCAGTATTGCGCCACGCTCCGGGCTAACCGGGAGCGGCTGGGCATGGCGCAAGTGCGCGAGCACTCCCTATGCTCGCGGCCGCGGGTGATGGTGACGGTCTTGGCGTGCGCGTCGATGCTGTTCTCGACGAACTCCGCGATCGCCTTGAGCGGATTGCTCTGCGAGAGCGCAATGATGCGAATCGCGTTCCAGTCGTCGCCGACCCTGAGCCGGCCGCGGTCACCGGCTTTGGCGCCGCGGGGCCGTCGCGCTCGAGCACTGCGGCCCGCCCGCTCCGCGGCGGCAGGAACACGAGAGCCGTCGTCACTCGTGGCAGCCATGAAAAGAGCCCGGCCTGCTCAAGCGACGCTGGACAAAGGCCGAATCCGCGCCGCAATACGCTTGAGCGTGTCGCGCGAGGCGATGCGCATGTCGTATTCGGCCTGGAGGTTGAGCCAGAACCGGGCGTCCATGTTGAAGTAGACACCGAGGCGCAGCGCGGTATCCGCGGTGATCGGGCGCCGGCCGTGGATCAGCTCGCTGATGCGGCTCGGAGGGACATCGATATCCGCGGCGAGCTGGCGCGCGGTGAGGCGCATCGGCTTCATGAACTCCTCGAGCAGGATCTCGCCCGGGTGGATTTCGTCCAGTAACTTGGTCATCTGTCCCTCCTAGTGGTAGTCCACGATCTCCACCTGGTGCGGACCGTCCGTGCGCCAGACGAAGCAGACCCGCCATTGATCGTTGATTCGGATGCTGTGCTGGCCCTTGCGATCCCCTCGCAGGGCCTCGAGCCGATTCCCGGGCGGCACGCGCAGGCTCGCCAGCTCCGTGGCCGCCTGCAATTGCAGCAGCTTGCGGCGCGCCACCCGCTCGATGTTCTTCCAGCGGACCACCGGACGGCTGTGAAACAGAGCCTCCGTATCCGGGCAGGCGAACGAGCGGATCATCGGCAGCAGGCTATTCCGTATAACGGATTCTGTCAAGCAGAACGCCGGGCGCGGGTAAAGCGGGCCGGGGTACTCGTGTGGCTTCCCGAGCGCAGCCCTCGCCGGCGAGGAAGTCGCGGGCGGCGCGAAGCGGTCCCGCTACGGTTATCTGCGGCGCATCGGGAAGCGTCGGTTGCGGCAACTCACCGGTGAGTGGAATCTCACGAGGCGTTTTCAGGCTCGAGGGCGCTGTTGTCCCAGAAGGTGGTCTCCCATCCGGCGATGCGGCCCTCGTCGTGGCAGCGGGGGCAGAACCAGAGGACGTCGTAGGTGTCGACGTCGAAAACGATGGTGAGCAAGGTACCGCAGGGTCGTCGACCGGGCCGACGCCGGCAAAGCAAGGTCGTCGGGGCCTCGTACTGTGTGGCCTGGGAGACGATCTCCGTCCAATACTCGAAGAGCCGCCGACCGCGGGGCGAGAGCCGCGCGGGCTTTCCCTCCGGCAGCAGGTAATGACGCAGGTCGACGCTCCAGTGGCTGCCCATGAGCGTCTCAGTGAACGCCGGCGTCTGGCGCCTCGGCCCCGCCGCAGCAGCGCTTGTACTTCTTGCCGCTGCCACAGGGACAGGGATCGTTGCGGCCGACCTTGGGTCCGGCACGCTCGTAGGGCTCCGGGCGCACGGCCGCCATCGCGTAGGCGACGCGATCCTCCTTGAAATACCGGTACGCGCGCGCAGCTCCCGCGAGCATGTTCCGCAGGAGCTCGTCATTGCGCTCAGGGGTCACCGGCTCCTTTGGCCACTCGGGATCCATCTCCCCGGCGACGAGCGGGACGGCGAGCAGCAGTCCTTCACGATCGTCATTGAAAATCCGACCCCATCCGTCGAACGCCAGGCGCGTGCCCCGCATGTAACCGCGCGCCCAGTCACGCCCCATGATCCCGTCGACGCCGGGTTCCTCGATGTAGGCCAGGTGCACGGTCTCGTGCTCGAAATCGTGGGCGATGACGTTCCAATACCGCATCAGGAGCCCCATCAGCTCCTGCACTTGGGCGAGGTCGTCGAGCATCCCGGCCTCGCCCAGGCTGCCGCCGAGAATCACCGGGAGGTACGCGTGCGACATGATGGCGCGGGGACTTGCGATCAGCGCGCATAAGAGGCCGTCGACCGCTTCGAGCGAGAGCGCCTTGGGGTTCGGGTTCCCGGCCAGGCGCTCGGCGAGCGTGGCGATCTCAGCCTCGGAGAGGCCCTGTTGCGGGGCACTGCTCATCCCGCTCAGACCTCCTCGCTCGGGTCCTTGATCTCGAGCTTGAACTGCCAGCCTTCGTACGACATCAGCATTCGCCCGAACTCCTCCCAGGTCACCTCGCGGCCATCGATGACGAGAAGCGGCAGGCGGCCGTCGTCGTTTTCATCCCACTCGATCCGGCCGCGCACGAGGAACTCGGCGATCTGCAGCCTGGCCGATCCCTCCCCGCGCTCGAGATGACGTTGGGTCAGGGCACGGCGCATGCGCTCAATGAGCTGCGCCATGAGGGCGAAGAGATCACCCTCGGGATCGCCGAGGATCTCGAACTTATAACCTCCGGGAGCGCCGTCCTTTAGCTCGAACCCTTCAAGCGCGACGTGCTCCCCGATGAGGCGCGCGCAGAAATGGAACCGGTGCGGCTCGCCGCCGGCGTCCCTCATCTCAATGGGCTCGAATTGCACGTGCTCGAACTTCAGCCCGCCGAGGCGCGCCACCTCCTCGTTGAAGCAGCGGCTGCAGAGGTCGCGATAGCCGGTCTCGAGCGACCCGTAATGGACCGATTCGTAGCCGGCGATGCTCCCGCGGCAGGTGTGGCAGACGAGTGGTGTCGTCATGGGAATGAGCTTCCAGGCCGGGATGAAGCGGGTCGCAGATTCTACCCTCCCACCGGGTCGCCGGGCAGCGGGCTCATTTTCGCGAGCAAAGGACGCGCCCTGCTTGCGTCTGGGGATTATCCTGCCGGAGGGCGAGACTGCAGAGGACATTCGCTGTGGACATCGACACCGACAAGATCGACGAGGCGACCCTGGCTTTGCTGTACCTCGGCCTGCACGAGCGGTGCAGGGCCTGGAAGAGCTTCGATTGGGATGCCATGGGGCGGCTGCATGAGAAGGGGTTCATCTCCGATCCGGTGGGCAAGGCGAAATCGGTGGTGCTCACCGATGAAGGCCTGCGGGAATCGGAGCGCCTGTTCCGGGAGCTGTTCGCCGGGCGCCGGTGATGCGCCCGAAAGCCGTTCGTTGATCAACAGCGAATCTTGAAGATCGGGGAGTCCTGCGGCCGGCTCTTGCGCCGGTCGTACAGGCGCGTGGTCGCTCACCCGTCTGCGCCGCTACCCGCGGCGCCAGAGCCGCCAGCTGGCCGCGCAGATGCGCGCCCAGGGACTCGATCCGAGGAAGCCCTGTCCGAAGGGGGTACGGCTCGGGATGTCCCGCAGGCGAGCCCGGACCCGCGCACGCGTGGCGCGGCTGCACGGGCGGATCGGAGATCTGAGGCGGGATGCGCTGCACCGGGTGAGTACGGCGCTGGTTGTGAGGCTCAGATCCTCGTCCTCGAAGATCTGAACGTGAAGGCCCTGGCACGGGGCGGACACCGCAGAGGCTTTCGCAGAGCAATGTGGCCCTCGGGGAGCTGCGTCGGCAGATCCGCTACAAGGCCGAGTGGGCCGGACGGCAGGTGATCGAGATCGATCGATTCTTTCCGAGCAGCAAACGCTGCTTCGAGTGCGGAACGGTGCATGCCGCACTGGGCTGCGCAAAACGTTGGGAGTGTCCTGCTTGTGGGATCTCCCATGACCGCGATGAGAACGCGGCGAAGAACATCCGAGCCGAGGGGTTGCGGCAACTCGCTGCAGCCTCCTCGGTTCCTACCGGCAAGGGGCCGGGAAGTCACGCACGAGGAGTG
>JAKADE010000390.1 GCA_021820785.1 Pseudomonadota bacterium | reverse complement strand
GAGGTACTGGTAACGCCAGCCCCACTGGAAGCCGGTGACGCGGATGTTGACCTGCGGATCGGTGTTGTTGTTGATCTTCAGCAGCAGCCGCGCCGCCGGAATCGCCATGCCGACGAGGATCAGCACCGGTACGGCGGTCCAGACCACCTCCACCTTGGTGCTGTGCGTCAGCGTGACGTCCGGTACCGCACCGCGCGATTTACGGTGAAAGATCAGCGACCAGATCATCACCCCGAACACCACCACGGCGATGCCGACGCACACCCACAGCGCCATCATGTGCAGGGCATAGATGTTCCTGCTGGCGCTGGTCACCCCGCGCGGCATGTTCAGTTCGTCCCAGCCGGAGGCGGCCGAAGCGAGCGGCAGCCGCCCCGCCAGGCCGAGCACCGAGGTTCCGAGCAGTCTGCCGAGTCTCGAGCGCTTCATCGTTGTTCTGCCCCCAGCCGCGCGCTCCGCACGATGCGGATCAGGCGCGCGACGTTAACCGAACCCGAACCCGCCGTATCGCTCACCCGTGGCCCAGGGCCAGGGGTGGGGATTCATTGACGCGTCCGACCAGCCGCCGCAAACGCAGCGCGAGTCCGCGCCGCTCCTCTTCCGTGAGAAACCCGCCCAGTTCGCACGCCCGTCCGTGCGACTCGATGGTCAGTCGGGTCGGATGCAGCCGCGAGGCGGGATGAGTCAACTTGATCTGCGCCCAGTGGCGCTTGAAGACGATGCGCCGGCAGGCGCGGCGGTCGCGCAGCTCGACGCTGACGTCCGACTCGGTAATGGTGAGGATCTGTGCCTGGAAGCGCCGCTTGAGGCTCTCGTGGAGCGCTAAGCCGAGGGCGAGCATCTCGCCGAGCCCGATCAGCAGGATCGGCCAGAGGCCGAGGGCGCTGAATGCCGCGCCGATGCCGAGGGTGAGCGCGCCAAGACTGGCGAAGAAAACGAGAGCGCCTCGCACCGTGAGCGAGCAGTTCGGGCAAAGGACGATGCGCAATGAAGGCATGTCGTGCTTGGAACTGGCCTACCTAAAGTTGCTCTGATGGATCCGGCCTTGCGGCCGTTCCGGCAATCTCCCCCGGCACTGTCCTCTCGACCGGCGCGTTCCTCGCTCAGACCCCAGTTCCGAGCCGTCCGCCGCGCCTGCGTCCCACGTTGACGCAGATCATGGTATTGCGCCCCGCAGAGCGATTCAAGCGGGGCGGCTGAGGCGCTCGGCCGCGGCGGCCAGATCGGGCAGCCCCTCCCCGGCGCCGAGCCGGCCGATCGTGGCGAGAGGCTCGCCCAGGTGCGCCGACAGCGTGGCATGGTTCTCGGCGGCCCGATCCATCGCCGGATCGATGCCGTTCGCGACCCATCCGGCGAATTTAGCGCCTCGGGCGCGGATCGATTCATGCGAGAGCAGCGCATGATTGAGGCATCCGAGGCGCATCCCGACCACCAGGATGACCGGCAGCGCGAGATGCACGGCGATGTCCGCCATGCCGAGCGCAGAGCTGATCGGGGCCCGCCATCCGCCAGCCCCCTCGACGATGACGCAGTCGGCCGCCGCGGCGAGCTGCGCGTAGCAGGCCTCGAGCCGCGCCAGGTCGATGGCGGTGCCCGCCTCCGCTGCGGCAATGTGCGGGGAGATGGGCGGCTCGAAGCAGTACGGATTGACGGTCGCGTACGGCGCAGGCACGGAGGCCTCGGCCTGCAGCGCCAACGCATCCGCGCTGCGCAGCCCGTGCGGCGTACGCAGCGCGCCGGAGGCCACCG
Source organism: Pseudomonadota bacterium (assembly GCA_021820785.1). The sequence goes on along the minus strand of JAKADE010000390.1, from coordinate 2,219 downwards.
GCTTCATCACCGCGACCCGCAGCCCGCGGCGCGCGAAGGCGCGCGTCAGCGCCGCCGCACAGACCGTCTTGCCGACTTCCGTGTCCGTCCCGGTGATGAACCATCCGCGTGCATTCATGGGCGTCTCCTGTGGCTGATCTGGTCCGGAGCGATGAACACCTCGTCGCCCGCAGGCGGCCCGGCCGCACGGTGGCCGTTCCAGGCAGCCGCGTAGATCACTTCGTACGTGGCCGGCAGTGTCCCGTCGCGCCGATGCACCTCGTAGCGCTCGCGCAGCTGGCGCAGCCGGCCCTTGCCCGTCAGGGCGCGGGCCCGGCCGGCCGTGACGTTGCGCGCCCCGATCGCCTTCAGGTCGCGCATCAGCCCGAGCACGTCGGGATAGGTCACGGTCATCCGCTCGACGTCGAGCACCGGCTCGGCGAATCCGGCGCGCATCAGTGCATCGCCGATGTCGTGCACGTCCAGGAATCGGTTGACGTGCGTGTGGCCGTCCTCGCCCCAGGCCTCGCGCAGCTCGCGCAGGGTGTCCGGTCCGAAGGTGCTGAACGCGAAGAACCCCTGCGGCTTGAGCACGCGGCGCGCTTCGGCGAATACCTGATCCGGCGGATCGCACCATTGCAGCATCAGGTTGCTGAAGATCACATCGACGCTCGCGGCGCGCAGCGGCAGCGCCGCCGCATCGGCGCAGACGCGCTCGAAGCGACGCAGCCAGCGCTGATGGCGCGCCGCTTCATGCAGCATGCCGGGCGCCAAATCGAGCGCCAGCACCCGCGCGCGCCGGTAGCGCTGCTTCAGCTGCGCGCTGGCGCGTCCGGTGCCCGCCCCCAGATCCAACACCACCTCGGGAGCGAAGGCGAACGGCTCGAGCCGCGAAAGCAGCTCGTCGGCAACGTTCGCTTGCAGCAGTGCAGCGGCCTCGTAGCTCGAGCCCGCACGGTCAAACGTGTTGCGCACCGCGGCGCGCGGCAGCGCGAAAGGATCGGAATGGTTCATGATGCGCCGAGAAAATCGCCGAGCAGGTCTGCCACTTCGGCGGTATGCGAGAGAAAGGGGGCATGCGCGGCGCGGCGAATCTCGGCGAAGCGCGCATGCGGCAGTGCGGCGGTGAGCGCGCGCGTCGCGGCCGGCAGCAGCACCCGGTCGTACTGGCCGGCGACCGCGAGCGTCGGGGCGCGAATCGACCCGAGGACTGCACGCAGATCGAGCGTGCGCAGCAGCTCAAGGCCCGCCGCGAGCGCCGTGGGCCGTGCCTCGCCGTGACTGAACAGCGCTGCGCGCAGCTGCTCGAGCACCGCCTCGCCGGCGGCGCTGCCGCGCACCTGCAGATCGAGAAAGTCGCTCACGGTGCGGTGATAATCGCGCCGCAGGCCTTCGGCCAGGCGCTCCAGCCGCGCCTCAGGCGTGCCATGCGGCCAGTCGGGAGCGGCCGTGAACCGCGGTGTAGCACAGAGCAGCACCAGGTGCGCCGGGGCGGGCAGGCCGGCGGGCGGCGCCGCCGCCCACGCGAGCGCGAGCTGCCCGCCGAGCGACCAGCCGAGCAGGCTGTACGGTGCGGCACCGATCGTCTCGGCCACCGTCTCCCCGAGCCACTGCACCTGCTGATCCGCCGCGGCGCGATCGGCGCGCCATGGGCTGCGTCCGTGGCCGGGCAGATCGAGCGCGATCAGCCGCGCGTGGCCCTCGAGCGCCGCGCCCAGGGTGTCCCAGACGCGCACGTTCAGCCCCCAGCCATGCAGCATCACCAGCGGGGGTCCGGCGCCGCGGACTTCGACGTGCAGACGGCTCATGGGCTTGCCGCACCGCAGGCGGTACCGGCGAAGCGGCAGGCCCGTCCGAGCGTCTCCGCCAGTGCATCGACCTGGGCCTCGGTGTGCGCCGCGGTGAGCGTCACGCGCAACCGCTCCTGTCCGGCGGGCACGGTGGGCGCGCGGATCGCCACGACCCAGAACCCGGCGTCGGCGACGGCGCGCTGCGCCTCGAGCGCCGCATGCGCACTGCCGAGCGGGATCGGCTGGATGGGCGTCGACGAGTCACTGAGCGGCACACCGGCGGCCGCAGCCGCGGCGCGGAAGCGCGCCGTGAGCTCGAGCGCTCGCTCGCGCCGCCACGGCTCGCATTGCGCCAGCTCGAGGGCCGCGCGCGTCGCGGCCGCCACCGGCTGCGGCAGCGCCGTGGTGTAGACGTACGGGCGGGCCTTCTGTACCAACAGATCGATCAGC
>JAKADE010000011.1 GCA_021820785.1 Pseudomonadota bacterium | reverse complement strand
CACCGATGCCGCGCGGGAGCACCTGTTCGTGCTCGGCCTGGGCCGGCCGCCCGAAGTGCGCTACCACAGCCGTGCCGGGGTCACCCCGCGCCTGCAGCGCGTGCTCGATGCGCTCGATCCCAGTCCGGCCATCATCCGCACCGCGCTCTGGGATGTCGTCGCCTGGAATCGCGCCGCGACGGTGATGTTGATGAATTACGCCGAACAGTCGCCCGAGCAGCGCAACATCATGCGCTGGCTGTTTCTCGATCCGCGCGCACGCACCGCGCAGTACGATTGGAGTGGCGTGGCACGTGCGGTGCTGGCGGCGTTCCGGTTCGAGACCACCCGGGCCGGTGCGGCCGAGGACATCGCGCCGCTGGTCGAGGAGCTGCGCAGCCGCAGTCCCGAGTTCGCCGCGATGTGGCAGGACAACGAAGTCCACGGCGGAACGTATGGTGAGGTCGTCAAGAAGATCCGCCATCCGCTGCTCGGGGCGTTCACGTTCGAGTACTCCGCGTTCGCCGTCGACGGCCGCACCGACCTGATGCTGGTGGTTTACAACCCGGCGAGCCCGCAGGACGCCGAGCGCATCGCCGCGCACATCGGGCGCCTGCCGAACGCATAGCGCAGTGGTTCTGCCGTACCGCGTGCGTCGGGCCCCTCATGCGTCGGCGGCGAATCGCCAGTCGGGAAAGCGCGTGCGCAGCAGCGGGCGCACGGCGTTCCAGGCGCGCCCGTCGGTCACCTCGAGGGGCAGGGGCGATACGGGCCGATCCGTGCGGGCCGTGTCATTGATGTAGCCCCAGCGCACCCCGGCGAGACGGCGGATGGGCTCGCTGCGCGAGCGCAACGGAACCGTGGTGAGGAACGTATCGGCCGTCCATCGGAGGCGGGCGTAACCGTTGAGGTTGCCGCATGGCGCATCGAACAGCTCGGGCAGAAAGCCGGTTATCGCGAACGGCATGTCGATGCCCGCCATTGAGGGGAATTGGTCGACGGCGATCGATGTGTCGGCCGGGGCCGCCGCGGCGGGTCCGGCCCGATAGCGCTCGGCGGTGATCACCTGGATCCACCCGCAGAGGGTGCGGTACCCCGCGCCGCGATACTGCTCGATCGTGGCATGGATCGTCGGGTACCCCCGGCAGGCATCGGGATGCAGCCCGAGGCCGGGAATCACATCGAAGCCCAGCGCATCGGGATCGACGGTCACGCCGTAGCGGACGGCCAGCTGTCCGCGCCGGCCGAACAGGGTGAACGGAATGGACGTGACCGGGACGTCATCGCCTGTCCCGACGGACGGAGCTGACGCTGCCCGCATCGGTTCGGCGTCCGCTCGGGCCTCGGCCGGTCGGCGCACCGCCAGTCCTATGAGGCTCGAGGCGCCGAGACCCTTGAGCACATGACGTCGATCGAGCATTGCCATTCCCCATCAGATGAGTCTGAGTGTGAGTGGGTGCGGCGGTGAATTCGGGCGCCGGCACGGTCGTTCGGGGCCCGCACCGTTCCCCGAGGGGGCTGCACGAGTCGCCGTCACGCCGTCCAGAACACCGAGCGTGGGGGAAAGTTGCGTCGTGGACCCGCGGGGTGGCGGTTCGCACGGTCTTGCCGGCGCGTGCGCCGGTGTCTGGGCCGCGAGGCGCGCCGCGCGGCCGGCGCGCCTCGGGCGGTCCGACTGTTTACCATAGCGTTCATGGGAAGCCGATTCTTCGCCAGGAAACGTTCGCGGTGCCGGGGCGCACGTACCGGGGGCGTGCTCACGCTGTTGATCTGTGCGGTGCTGGCGACATCGGTGGCGCAGGCCGCGAACCCCCAGCCCTACCGGGTGCAGTGGGTGCCGAGCGGACGCGACGCGGTCGATTCGACCCTGAAGCTGACCTCGCAGCTTCAGGCGTTGCACGGGACGGCCCCGGTCGGCCCGTATGGCCTGATCGCACGGGCGCGCGCTGACGTGAAACGACTGCGCACGGTGCTGGAGAGCTTCGGGTACTACCAGGGCTCGGTCAGGATCACGATCGACGGCAGGCGCCTGGAGAGCCTCGGGCTCGGCAAGGCCCTCGAGGCGCTGCCCAACGGCACCGACGCGACCGTGAAGATCGCGGCGTCGCTCGGTCCGCTCTTTCACGTCGGACACATCGAGGTCGAGGGTCAGGTGCCTGCGGCCATCGAACGGACGCTGGGACTGCCCCACGCGCTGCTCGGACTCGCCTCCGGGGCGCCGGCCGTCGCCGCGGAGGTTCTGGATGCGGGCGAGCAACTGCAGCGCACGTTGCAGAATGCGGGCTATGCGCAGGCCAAGGTCGATCCGCCGGTTGCCTACGAAGATCCGAGCCGACACGTGCTCAATCTCACGTTTCACGTCACGAGCGGCCCGCGAGCGCGGATCGGTGCGATCCGCATCGAGGGACTCAAGCACGTGCACGCGTCGTTCGTGCAGCGTAGCCTGCCGATCCGCACCGGGCAACGCTACGATGCGGCCCGGATCGAGCAGGCGCGCCAGGATCTGCTCGCGCTCGGCTTGTTCTCGAGCGTCACTGTCCGGCTCGGCGCCGTGGATGCCGAGGGGCGTGCGCCGTTGACGTTTCTGGTGCGCGAGAGCAAACGCTACGCGTTCGGGATCAATGCCGCCTATTCGAGCGACCTGGGCGCGAGCGGCGGTCTGCGCTGGAGTGACAGCAACGTGTTTGGCAGCGGTGAGCGCCTCAGCGCCTCGGCGAGCGCCATCGATCTGGGCGGCACGGCCAGCACCGGGGCAGGCTACGACGCACGTCTGGGGTATGACATCCCCGATTTCCGCCGCCGCGGCCAGACCCTCGGCTTCTCGGTGGCCGCGCTGCGCCAGACGCTGCAGGCCTATACGCAAAATGGTGCGATGGCCGCTGCGACCCTGACCCGGCGTCTCTCCTCAGAGTGGGTGGCGAGCGGCGGGACTTCTTACGAACATGAGCTGATCACGCAGGAAGGGCGGTACGATCAGTACAACCTGATCGCGCTGCCGCTGTCGGCGCAATTCGATTCAACGGATTTGGCCTCACCGCTGCTCGACCCGACGCACGGCATGCGGGTCTCGCTCACCGTCTCGCCCACGCTCTCCACCGGCGCCTCCGGCCAGCAGCTGTTCGTCATCGTGCAGGGCAGCGCGGCTACTTATTTTGACGTGCATAAGCTGATTGCGGCCGATCCGGCCGGACGCACCGTGCTCGCCGCGCGGCTCATCGCCGGTGTGGCTGAAGGGGCGAGCCAGTTCGGCCTGCCGCCCGACCAGCGGTTCTACGCCGGCGGCAGTGGCACGGTGCGCGGCTATCGCTATCAGTCGATCGGTCCTCAATTTCCCGACGGACTGCCCGAGGGCGGCACGAGCATGCAGGCGGTCAATCTCGAGCTGCGCCAGCGCGTGGGCGCGAAGTTCGGCTTCGTGCTGTTCGCCGATGCGGGCGGTGTCGCGAGCGGCTCGACCAGCGTATACCGTGTGGGCGTGGGTACGGGCGTGCGCTATTACACGTCGATCGGTCCGATCCGCCTGGATTTTGCCGTGCCGACGCGTCAGCTCAAGAACGGCGGCCGTTTCGAGGTGTACATCGGCCTCGGGCAGGCGTTCTGATGCGCCGGGCGCTGCGCTATGCGGCCTGGACGCTCGGCGCGGCGGCGCTGCTCGTCGTGCTCGTCGTCGGCGGGGCGATTCTCGCCGGCAACACTCGCGCCGGGCGTCGCCTGCTCGAGCGCGAAACGGCCGCGCTCACCGCCGGGCGCGTGCGCCTCAGCGGACTGCAGGGACGCTTCCCGTCGCAGATCACGGTCGGTCAGCTGCAGATCGGCGACGCCCGCGGCATCTGGTTGCGCGCCGAGGACCTCTCGCTGCGCTGGTCGCCTCTGGCGCTCCTCAGGTGGGATCTGCACATCGAGGCGCTGAGCGCAGCGCGCATCGAGGTGCTGCGGCGGCCGGTCAGTACCCGTCCCGGTTCCAGCGGGGGCGGCGCGACGCACCTGCCGCACATCGACGTCGACCGTGTCAGGATCGGCATGCTGGTGCTCGAGCCTGCCGCCGCCGGCCACCGTGCCCGCCTGCGTGTGCGCGGCTCGGTTCATTACCGTTCGATCGACGACGCCCAGGTCAGTCTGCACGTGCGGCGCACCAATGGTCAGGGGCTCTACGTGTTGACCTGGCATGCGGCACCGTCGGCCGTGACCGCGGCGCTGCTGCTTCAGGAGCCGGCCGGCGGTCCTCTGGAGCATTGGGTGAACGTGCCCGGACTTGCGCCCTTGCAGGTGAGCGCGAGCCTGCAGGGGCCCCGCAGTGCCGAGACGCTGCACTTCACTGCGCAGGCCGGCAAACTCAACGCTCAGATCGGCGGAACGATCGATCTCACGCGGCGCTCCGCCGATCTTGCCTACACCGTCACCTCCCCGGCGATGGCCCCCCGGGCCGGACTCGCCTGGCAGCGTCTCGATCTCACGGGCCGTTGGCACGGGCCGCTGTCCTCGGCAGAGGCGAGCGGTGTGCTCGAGCTCTCGGGACTTCAGCTGAACGACGGGGCAGCGCTCGGGTCGCTCAGCGCGCATCTGCATGCCGATGGTCGCGTGCTCACCATGCGCGCAAGCGCCCGCGGGATTCGTCTGCCGGGATCGTATCCGCAGCTGCTGCAGGGCTCGCCGCTGCACCTCGATGCCTCGCTGCAGCTGCGCGCGGCGCACCGACCGCTGCAGATCCGGCTCACCGATCGGCTGTTCGAGGTCTCGGCGCGAGCGCTGACGTCGGGGCCGCGCAGCGCCACGTTCACGCTGCGCATGCCGGACCTGGCGCCCCTGGCGGCGTTCTATCACCAGGACGTACGTGGCACGCTGCAGTTCTCTGGGCGGCTGGCGCAGCACGGCGCAACGACCCGTTTGACGCTGCGCGGCGCGGGACCCCTCACCGGTGCCAGTGTGGTCGCGCGGTTGCTCGGGGCGCAGGCGCATCTGGCGCTCGAGGCGAGTCTCTCGCCCACCCGGGCCGATCTCGAGCGCCTGGAGCTCACGGGGCAGGGCCTGTCAGTGTCCGCCACGGCGCGCGCCGAACGTCATCGCAGCGGCGCTGCGGCCGGCGCACTGCGCTCGCTGCATGCCCGCTGGCAGGTGTCCTGCGCGAACGTGCAGCGTCTCTGGTCGCGGGCGAGTGGCTCGCTTCAGGTTCGCGGGTCGGCCGATGGGGCGCTCGATGCACTGACGCTCGACCTGCGGGCGCGATCCACGCTGTCGGTGGGCGGCTCGCCGCCGGGGCAGGTCGAGGCGACTGTGCGGGCGCGCGGCGTGCCTTCGGCGCTGACGGCCACACTGCAGGCAGGCGGGACGTTCGACGGTGCGCCGTTGAAGGTGGACGCATCGCTCGCCCGTGCCGTCGAGAGAAAATTCCGGGTGGCGGTGCGCGAGGCACACTGGAGGAGCCTCGATCTGACCGGCGCGCTGACCTCGGGGGCTCGGCTCACGGCCGCGCGCGGCCGATGGCATCTGCGCATCGGGCAGCTGAGTGACTTGCAGACCCTGACCGGGACGGCGCTTGCGGGGCAGATCGATGCGCAGTTGGAACTCCTGCCGCGCGCGGGCGAGGAAACCGTGCAGCTGGCGCTCTCAGGACGGGCACTCAGCGTCGGCGCCCTGCGGGGCGCACTCACGGTGTCCGCTTCGGGTCCGATCGATGCGCTGCAGACGGCCGTCACGGCCGAGTCCCCTGCCGTGGGCGGTGCGCCGGCGAGTCTGGCCGCTACGGGCCGGCTCGACGGTGCGGCGCGACGGCTGGATCTGCTGCACCTCAGTGCGCAGTACCGCGGTCAGACGCTGCGACTGCTGGCGCCGGCCCGCGTCACCTTCGCGCAGGGTCTGCGGGTGAGCGATCTGCGTCTCGGCTTGCAGCGGGCGGTGTTCGCGCTGCACGGGGAACTCTCTCCGGCCCTCGACGTGCGAGCGTCCCTCGAACATCTCGATGCCGGCCTCGTCGATGCGTTTGCGCCGGGTCTGCTCGCCCACGGCACGTTCGGCGCCGAAGTGCAGCTGAGCGGTCCACGCGCCGCGCCGACCGGCCAGGTGTCGTTCGCGATCTCGGGCGTGCGATTTGCCGGACCGGCCGCGCAGGGGCTGCCGGCACTCCATGCGCACGGCGCGGCCCGCCTGCAAGGGGGCATCGCAGACCTCTCCGCCGCACTCGCGGCGGGCCGCGCGTCACGGTTCAGTGTGAGCGGCCGCGCGCCGTTGACGGCCACCGGTGCGCTCAATCTGAAGCTCGCCGGCACCCTGGATGCCGCGTTGGCCAATGCCATGCTCGAGGCCCGCGGGGAGCGGGCCCAGGGAACGCTCACGGTCGATGCGCAGGTCGAGGGCACCACGAGCGCCCCCGAGATCCGTGGCGTCGTGCGACTGACCCATGGTGATGTGCGCGACTACGCCAACGGCATTCACTTCAGCGACGTCGAGGCCCGTCTGGTGGGCGATCACGGCGTGCTGCGGATTGCGACGCTCACGGCGCGCGCCGGGCGGGGCCAGCTGTCTGCCGCCGGCACGATCGGTGTGCTGCGGCCCGGGATGCCGGTCGATGTGTCCCTGCGCGCGCACGACATCCAGCCGGTGACCAGCGACATTCTGACCGCCGACCTCGATACGGATCTGCACCTGGCCGGCACCCTGCGCCATCGGTTGGATCTGACCGGTACGATTCGGATCCTGCACGCGGCGATCAGCGTGCCGAATGGATTTCCGCCGAACGTCGCGACGCTCAACGTGATCCGGCCGGGCGAGGCCGCCCGGCAGCGGCGCAAGCGGCGTCGTCTCGTGATCGGACTCGGGCTGAACTTGCAGGCCCCGCAGTCCATCTTCGTGCGCGGCCGGGGACTCGACGCCCAATTGGGCGGCGCGCTCGAGATCTCCGGAACCACGGCCGAGCCGCGCGTCAGCGGCGGGTTCACCATGACCCGCGGGTCGTTTTCGCTGGCGGGCACGCACCTGAACTTCACCCATGGCCGGGTCGGGTTCAACGGCGAGGGGCTGCGCCGGCAGATCGATCCAACGCTGGATTTCGTTGCGCAGACGACGGTGTTCTACACCGCCACGACCACCGTGACGCTGCGCGTCACCGGCTTTGCGGACGCCCCGAAGATCCTGCTCTTCAGCCATCCGCAGCTGCCCCAGGACGATCTGCTCGCGTTGCTGCTGTTCGGCAAGCCGGCCGCACAGCTCACGCCGTACGAGCTGGCCGAGACCGGTGCGAGTCTGGCGAGCCTGAGCGGCATCGGCGGCGGCGGCGCCAGTCGTTACAATCCGCTCACCTGGATCCGGCACACCTTCGGGCTCAATACCCTTTCGGTGGCGAGTGCGGCGCCCGGGACGGGCGCGGCGGGCGCTGGCGCCGCATCCGGTGGAACAAGCGTCACGGCTGGCAAGTACATCTCGAACCGCGTGTACGTGGCAGCGTCGCACACGACTCAGGGCTCGAGTCAGATCCGCGTCGATGTGATTCTCACGCCGCATCTGAAGCTCGAGACGCGCCTTGGCAACGGCACGGCCACGGCGCAGGGCACTACGCCCCAGAACGACCCGGGCAGCAGCATCGGACTGTCGTACCAGGTGCGGTACCAATAACCTACCCCGGCCCACCGCGCTCCCTGCCGGCGTTCGTCGGGCGCCAAAGGCCGGTTTCCGGGTCCTGGCCGGCGCCCGGTCCCGCCCCGACCGCACGGCGCCATTGTTCGTCGGCCTCAGGGCGTGTAATCTTGCGGCCCCCGCGCCAAGGGGATCCCCCGGCGGCGCGGTCTATCGAGCTGGGTCCCCATCGTCTAGAGGCCCAGGACATCGCCCTTTCACGGCGGTAACAGGGGTTCGAATCCCCTTGGGGACGCCACAGATCGCCACTTTCGCTCGCCCGGCACCGCCTTGAACTCGATCTGGCAGGTGAGCGCCTCGGGGTCGAGCACGATGCGCTCGACGAGGACCTCGAGGGCTTTCTCGGGCTTCTGTTCGGCGAGGAGTTCCCGCAGTCCTTCGACGGTCAAGGCGGCCACGTGGTCGGCCAGCGCATTGTCCTTGCGCACGGCAGCCATTTCTCGCTGCAGCGCCTCGATGTGGCGGCTCTTCTCCGCCACGAGTTTGATGAACACCCCGTCGTCGGTGGAGAGCGCTAGCTCGGCGGCGCGCGCCTTCTCCTTTTCCAGCAGGCGGATCTGCTCGGCGATGGGGGCGGCCGGATCGGTGGTGGCATTGAATCGCTTGGCCGTCGCCAGCAGTTCGCTCAGGAACGCATCTGAGGCCATATCCGCCGCCAATTGACCGAGGACGGCCCGTTCCACGAGGTCTGCGGGCACGAGCTTCCCGCGACCTTCGGCCTTACGTCTGAGGCGGTAATGCTTGCCGTGGCCCACCCAGAGCGTGCCGTCCGGCGTGCACAGCAGGCCTGCCAGCAGATGTCTGTCGTTCATTGAGGCCTTGGCTCGACTCACCGCCTCTCCGACCCGGCTCGTTTCCAACTGGGCGAGTATCGTTTCCGCCTCAGCGTCCGTGATCAGGGCAGGGTGCGTCTCGCGCGTGATCTGCCACTCGGAGCGCGGACGGCGCTTGTGTCCCGTCCCGGCGGCCGCGTGACGGTTCCAGACCGTGTGACCGGCATAGGTCAGCGCATTCCATTCCACCCCGATCAGGGATGACGGACTCATCGGGAGGCGGCGCTGGGCAATGCTTCGGGACACCCCGGCTGCACGGTCCTTCAGGTATCGGCGGATCTTGGGCGCATCGGCGTTCGGGACCAGCTTCGATTTGGTGACGGGCTGACCATAGCGGATGGCACCGGTCGGATGTGATTCTAGACGATACCCAAAAGGCGCCCGCCCGCCGGCACGCCAACCTTGGCGAACGTTTTCGGACATCCCGGCGAGGCCCTTTTCGCGAGACATGATCGAATGTGCCTCGTCCATGGCCTCGAATACCGACTCCAGTACGATCTCGGATACCGGATCGAGGTCCGTCGGCATGCGGGCATACAGGATCGTGACACCGTGTTTTTTCGCCTGATGCTTGATGGCCTGCGCGATGTGCCGGCGCCGTGCGATACGGCTGGTGTCGTAAACCAGCAGCATGGACCAGTTCCGGTGAGGATCCTTGAGGCTTCGAATGAGTGCAAGGAAGCCGGGACGGTCCTCTGTGGCGCCCGACTCGACCGCATCTTCGAAGTGCTTGACGACTTTCAGCGAACGCGCGGCGGCGAGTTTATCCAGTTCGTGTCGCTGAGCCGCAATACTGACGTCGGAGCGATCTTTACTGCTTCGCAGGTACATGGCCGCGTTCATAGCTTGCTCCGCAGGGCGTCGTATAAAAATTCCACGGCCAGCTCCGGTGCCGGTCGACCCTTTGAAGGCAATAGTGTAATCGACGGGCGTTGCCTTGTATCCGGCGTGGCCTTGCGACGCGAACGCTTTTTAGCTCCCGATCTAAAACCGGAACACTGTGTCTGGGGGACTTTCTCCATTCCCAGTAAAGCACCGGAGTTTATCCACCCCGGTGCCCGCAATGGCGGCGTTCTGGAGGCACATCGCGCCTTGAACTGGCCGGCCAGGTCCTACTGCCACGGGATGAGCTGAGCGTCGTCCGTCGCAGACTGTCCTTCAACGAGCTTGGCCGCGTGCTCATCCTGTGCACGCTTGTGCGCCGTGAGATACGCCGATAGCGGAACACGGACGACCTGCATCCGCGGCGCGAACCAAATTCGCGGTAGCGTGGGTTGCGGCGTGCGCTTCCCATGACGCGCAGCCCATTCGTAGCGGATCAGGCGATGCAGAGCTTTGATCTGCCCGCGCACCCCCGCGAATCCGGGCGCTCCCCGCAAGACCTTCAGGACCTGCTGTAGATCAAATTCGCTTCCTCGACGGATCACGTCAATGATGCGCTCACGCCACGCCTGGTATGTCGCATGGCTCATGCGCCACGTCCACGGAGGGTGAGCGTTGTCCGGCTTGGGTTCGCGAACCAGGTTGTAGCCAAACAGGGTCACGGGGCTCGTTTCGGTACGTTGTAGTCTCTCGAGCTTGTGCGCGAGGTGGTCACCGTCGGAGGCGAGGAGAATCCACCCAAGCTGTTTCGTGTCGAGGGATCGGTTCAGTGAATAAAACAGCAGATAGGCCGAACCCCGGCCCGCCTTTTTTGCTCGGGCACGGCGATTGCGATCCTGCTCGACGTCGTACAGCTTGACGGCTTTCTCAGACCACGCCCGAGCGCGCTCCAGCGACACGGTCCCGGTGACCCAGTGACGGTATCCATTGCGGACATGGTCACTGACCTGCTGCATCAGATGAGCGCGTGCTTGGATGACATCGATCATAAACCCTCTCCTGATTCAAGTTCATTCCCGAGGTATAGCGACACAGGAAGCAAGAACCGATGGTGTAGAACCGAAGGGGGAAATACGAGCTATGCAGGGGAGATATAAACGGAAGCGAACCACGCGGTGAGCAAGAACAAACTAGGATTCCATTCGGCCAAGGCGGCCGAGGGTTCGCAGGCCGTCAGGCCGAGAACCCGCTGCCCGCCGCAGGCCAAAAATTTAAAAAGCGCAGTCGCTACACTTGGTAGCTCTAACAGGAGCATGGGGTGCGCCAACATCCTCGCCAGCCATAAGCGAAGCGGGGGTCGCCACCCCCCGCTTCCATACGTCGAGCGTCCCGGACGGGACATGCCAGTCGCCAACTGGTAGATCGCTGTAGCCGCATGCCCTTCATCGGGCTGGTGCGGCCGCAACACGGCTGAGGCGGGTGAAAATCCCGCCGACTGACCGTATTCCCATCGACCCGCTGCTTGAATTCAAAGGTCACATAAGGCGGGGATTGGGCGACCAGGGCACGGCTACCGCAGTAATGCGGAATGCCTGTCCACAGAAGGCTCAAGGATGAGTCGCGGCATGCTCGAATCGGTCCGTAGGGACTTACGAGGGTATGACGCGTACCGACAGGTGGGCGAGTGAGGCGTCAGTAATGGCGTCGGGCTGTCAGCAGTGATGTGTGGCGGTCAGCACCTCGCGGCGCAAGCCGAGAGGGTTCTCGAATAGCTCAAGCCTGTAAACGCAACCCGGTAATCAGTCCAGGGTGCAATCGGAGTTATAGCGTGTAGCCGGGGGACACCCGGCCAAGTCAGCGGCAAACGATGATCGATGAGAGTAGCGGTTCGTCTTGGAATCCTGGGACCGCGAAAGCCCGCCACCCGGTGGGGGAAGTGCACAGCACTAGAGCATTCATCGATTTGATGTCGACACGTTCAATGACTGGAAATTCTGTGGAAGAACTGGGGAATCTCCTACCCCTCGGGCGCTAAGCACGGCAATGCGAGCGCTGCACTTTGGTGCGAAAAAAGGGCGGAGAGGGAGACTTGGCAAGTAGAAGCACCCATGGGTGCGGAGCGCGGGCTGACTGACTGTCTGGTCCAAGCGATTCCGAAATCCGAGGGCGATCGAATCTCGACGTAATTGGGTCTGGCAGGCCCAGGAAGTGAGTAGGGCAGGATGCCATTGGGGCGGTCGACCTTGGCGGGTCGACTGGTAACAGAGCTTCTCGATTTGGCAGATCGGGAAGACCCTGCAAACGTTCAGAGCGAGCGGCAACGGGCAATCTGCCCGGGGTCAACTGCTGCTTGAATCATTCTATAGGTCACTATCAGGTGGAGAAATTCATGAGGACATAAAACTGGTTTTATCATTCACTGGGGCCGGCTCGTCCGGCCCCCTTCTCCTTCCTGTTGAAGGAACGACGCTGCATGTGATAGAAGCTCCAATAAAAGAACTCGCCGGCAGGAATTCTATGATCAACAGATCGTACTTACCCTACTGTTCGGCTCGAATAATGATTGCGCTCAGTTGCGTCTTGATCTTAGCGCTGCGTGTGAATCCCGCATCGGCCAAGGTCTGGAAACCACAGACGATCCCTCAGCTCAAGCGCAATATAGATCATCTTTATCATGGATTGCTTGCGCAATTGCGAGGACCGGCGCGCGCACAATTGATGACGGATGAGGCTCGATGGATTGCCGATCGACAGCGAGAATATCGCGGCTCGCCGAACGTCCTGAATTCGTATGCGTCTCGGCTGCGACGCTTGCAGGAACTTGAAAGTCAACAGTCGACTGGGCCATGGCCGTTCGTCGGTGACTACGCGATCATTGAGCACAAGGAGTTTCGATATGGTGAGGCGCGTGACGCCGCGCACTATCCCCAATTTGATAGTCATGAAGCGGATACGATCTCCACAAATCACTTCTTCGCGAAGTCTGCCGCGCAGCGAGTCAGATCACTGAATTTTGAAGCTGCCGGGTTATTCAATACTCCTCCGCCGCATGGAGAATTTTATCCCCCAGGCTATGCGTACGACCAGTCATTCGACTTGTATCGACCGGGGCCGTACCTGCTGGATATTGTTCTGTTCAGATCGCGTTATACGGGGGGCGCGCAGGCGATGCGCTCCGGGGCGAGCTATCTGATTGACCTGCACACCGATGGCATCGTCCCATTGGCAAAGGTGTTCGCAGCGAACGTGCATTGGCATCGTCGGCTGCGGGCCGTTGTTCACTCGGATTTCGCCAAGCAGTGGCCGAAGTCTATGTGGAACACTGTTGAAAGCGGGCCAATATACATCTTTGAAGCTCACAAGCTTGATGTGGCATACACTGCGTCTGTCGGCGCTGTGGATGTGACCGTCCCGTATTCCCAGATAAAGAGTCTGTTGCGCGCCGACGGACCACTGGGTCAGGCGTTGCGAGAGGCGCGACGAGATCCTGGCAAACCGTGAGATACGCAATGGCGTAATCAGGCGTGCACCGCCGCTGCGAAGGGATTGATGCGAGAGGACCAGTGACTTTTGAACTCATGTCCGCGTTTAGGCTCTTGTCAGCAATTGTGGGGTTTATTCACTGAGTCTGACTGATTGCACCAGTGCGGGTGGCGATGTGTGGCGTCGCCTTGGGGACGCCACATGCAGCCCGTTGCGCTCTCCCGGCACAGCCTTGGGTTCGGTCTGGCTCGGAAGCGCTTCGCGGCTGAGAAGAATGGGCTTGACGAGGACCTCGTGGCCCCTCACCGGTCTCCGCCCGGCGAGCCGAAATCTGCGTCGCGTTCGAAACACTCGTTGACACCGCCGGCCGCAGCCGAGGCCCATAACCGAGGATGCGACACGAATCAGCGTGCTGGGTCGGTCATGCCTTCGGTGCCAGGCTCAACATATCCCGCATCGCCAGGAGCCGTGGTAAGCAGCCGGTGAACGTTCCAGCACGGGGCTCTTGTAGCCGTACGGGTATGGCCGCAACAGCGCCTTTGCATCACGCCCGACCTTGGAAAATGCAGCTGCGTGGCATGCTGCGCTGCCTCCTGTGGTCCCTGTCATGCACACGTCTGTTCCCGCGACACGCTAGGGCTCGGCGGGTTGGCGTGGCGATGTGAAACATTTGGCTTCGAGCGTATGCCGAAGCAGTGAGTTGGCCGCGCTCTGTGCCGAGCCGAGCTCTGGAGACCAACCAGCTCTGGCTGAGTAAATTCAGGGCTCCGGCGGATCGCTGTCGAGCCCGAAGCCGGATAGAGCGTGCTGCGTCTTCGATGCCGATCGCCGCCATGGTGGTCGCTGCGGAACGGCCGCCCGCGTCATTTGCCGCATTGCGATAGTGGCAACAACACATATGACGGTGTCCATTCACGAACTGTATATCAATGCACGGAGTATCCGTAAGGAGCCTTCGGGAGCGCGCCCGAATACAACCGGTTCATTTCTGCGGGCGCACTCGGTCGCAAGAGATCCAGTGACTACTTCGGTTGTGGACGGTGGGTGAACGTCGGAAATGTCGAGCCACGCCTCGGGGAGCGAACGGCGACGGCACGGCAACCCCTTCGGTAACGCAAATCGAGGCAGAAGGCGGGCAACGATGTGTGGACGGAAGGCGCCGTGCCGCGCGAACATATTCGCGTCCTTTTATGTGCCGTGATCGGACTCCTTATCGCTGTCGATGGGAGGTGCGCTCGTTCCATCTCTCTAGGTTTGTGCGGTGTGCGCCAGCCATCACGTGTGAAAGAGCGCTGACAGGAGGGTAATCCCGGGAGGATTTCCCCGTGCCTTGCAAGGCTGTCGTGCGTTAGGGTACATTCCGAGCACATTCATCGAACGCTTGGGCGCGTTTTCAATTCAAACAGGTCCGGCAGGACTCGTGCTGACTGCAGCCGCCCGCCGCCGCGAAATGACCGGCCAGGCGCTTCGAAGGGGGAGTTCCCATGCGCCTATTGCCGATCCGCTCCTTGGCCCTCCCGATTGGTCTTGTGCTCGGACTAGTTGTGGCCCAGGCCAGACCCGCACCGATTCTCTTTCAGCACCCCACGGTCGATGCCCATCGGATCGTGTTCGCGTACGCCGGGAGTCTCTGGTCGGTCGGCCGCAGGGGAGGGGTCGCCTATCGGCTCACCTCGGGCGCGCGGCACGATAGTTCGCCCATCTTCTCGCCGAACGGTAAGCGACTCGCGTTTACGAGCGATCACCGCGGCAATCAGGCGATATACGTGATGCCCTCGGACGGTGGGTCTGCGCGACGTCTCACCTGGTATCCCGGACCGAATATCACGGTGGGCTGGACAAATGATGGCAGGCGAGTGCTGTTCAGATCCACCCGCGACAGCATTGATCCTCTGTACTTCCGGCTGTTCACGGTATCCGTGCACGGCAGATTGCCCGTCGCACTGCCGTTGCCGTGGGCCACGCAGGGTTCCTACTCGCCGGACGGGTCACGTCTCGCATATGTTCCGTTCCGGAATCATCCGTGGTTCGAGGCGTGGAAGCATTATCGGGGCGGTCTGGAGCCTCGCATCCGGATTGCGCAACTGAGCAATTCGGCCGTGACTACCCTGCCGCGCGACGGTGCCAACAACAAGGATCCGATGTGGATCGGAAATGCGATCTATTTCCTCTCCGATCGGAGCGGGAACCACTACAGGCTCTTCCGTTACGACCTTGGCACCAAAGCAATCACCGCAGTATCTCCCGCTGACGGACACGACATCTTGACTGCAACGGCGGGCGCTTTGCACACGTTGCGTCCGGCCATTGTCTATACCGAGATGGGTAAGCTGTTCTTGTTCGACGTGAATTCGGGGCGAATTCGGCGAGTCCACGTGGTCATCCATGCCGATTTTCCGGCCGCGCGGCCGCGCTGGGAGGCTGTCGGTCACCAGTTGCGCCATCCTGACATCTCGCCACATGGGGTGCGAGCGGTCTTCCAAGCGCATTGTGACATCCTGACGGTTCCCACCAAGCACGGCGTCGCGCAGGACATCACGGATACCACGGGGGCATGCGAGCGGTATCCTGCCTGGTCGCCGAACGGTGCGCAGATCGCCTATTTTTCCGACGCGTCGGGTCAGAACGAGCTGTACATCAGTCCGCAGAATGGCATTGGCGCGATCCGTAAAATCAGTCTTGGCGCCCACCCGACGTTCTACTTCGATCCGGTCTGGTCGCCTGACGGTCGCTACCTCGCGTTCACCGACATTGCGCAGCACCTTTGGATCGTGAACGTGAGCACTGGCAAGCGGACGCTCGTTGCGACACGGTATTACGATACGCGCTATCGCTCCTTCCATCCCGGGTGGTCCGCGGACAGTCGTTGGCTCACCTATACGACCGTCCTTCCGAATTATCTGCACGCAGTTTTCGTTTATTCTCTGGAATCGGGGAAGTCGACGCGAATCACGCCAGCGGGCAGCGATGCACAGCGCTCGCAGTTCGACCCCAGTGGCAAATATCTCTATTTCCTCGCCAGTACGAACCCGAATCCGGGAGCCGAGGTGTGGGCGCTGTCGTCCTTTGATCGGCCGACGGTGTACCACGTTTACGTTGCCGTACTTCGCAACGACATTCCGTCGCCGCTGGCGCCGAGGGTCGGCGAGGAGCGGGTCGTGTCACCCATCCACTCGAATGAACAAGCCGCTGCTGCACGCAAGGCCGCGGTCAAGCCGGCGAACGTCGAGATCGACTTTCGGGGCCTTGCCAACCGCATTCTGGCATTGCCCATCGCGCCACGCTCCTATCGCAAATTGCGGGTATCGGCCCCGGGGGTGCTGTGGCTGTTGGCGGGGCCTGTTGTTCGGCAGAACCGGCCTGATCACCCTGGTCTGAACCTGTACCGCTTCTCGCTGAAGAAGCGCAAGGCGGCGCAAGTGCTGGCCGATGTGGGGGATTTTGTCATCTCGGCAGACGGCAAGAAGATGCTGGTTGAGCAGCACTCGATCTGGAGAATTGCGCCGGCGCAGTCCAAGTTCGCAGCTCATGCTGCGACGACGCTCGATACCGGCAGCCTCCAGGTGCATGTCAATCCACACCGTGAATGGGATGAGATGTATCGCCAGGTCTGGCGGATCGAGCAGAATTTCTTCTATTCGCCGCACTTCAATGGACTGAATATTTCGCGTGCAGAGAAATACTATGCGCGCTTTCTGCCCGGCGTCGAAAGTCGATCCGACCTCAACTATGTCTTTCACGACATGGTGGGAAACCTCAGTGTTTCCCACATGTTCCTGTTTTCGTCGCCGTATGGGCCAAAACCCATTTCCGTAGGGTTGCTCGGCGCGAGCTATACCGTAAGACACGATCGTTACCGCTTCTCGCACATCTACAGTGGAGAGAACTGGAATCCGCAGCTGCACGCACCCCTCACGCAGCCCGGCGTCAACGTGAAGAAAGGCGATTACCTGCTCGCGGTCAATGGCCGTCCGTTGTACGGAACAGACAATATTTACTCGTTCTTTCAGAACACGGCGGGCAAGCAGGTGGTGCTGACGATTGCGGCGACTGCGGATGGCGCGAAGGCTCGTCAGGTCGTCGTGGTTCCGGTGCGTCACGCCATGGCGCTGCGCAAACAGGACTGGATCGAGCACAATCAGGAATTGGTCAACAAGCTCAGTCACGGCAAGCTCGCCTACATCTATCTGCCCGATACGGAAGCGGGGGGGTGGAAGTACTTCAACCGGTATTTCTTCTCCCAGATCGGCAAGGAAGGGGCGATCGTCGATGAGCGATTCAATCATGGTGGATTGCTCGCAAATTACGTGATCAACGAGCTGAGCCAGCCTGTGCTGAGCTACGAGCTGAATCGTTATGGGCACGTGCAGGTCGCGCCCACGGCGATTTTCGGGCCCAAGGTGATGATCATCAATCACTTTGCGGGCTCGGGCGGCGATTACATGCCCTACATCTTCACGCATCAGCATGTGGGTCAGCTGGTCGGTACCCGTACCTGGGGAGGACTGGTCGGGATCAGTACCTATCCGACGCTGATGGATGGCAGCATGGTCACGGCGCCGGATGTCGCGATTTATTTCCCGAACGGGCGATGGGCGGTTGAGGATCACGGGGTGGCGCCGGATCTGCGGGTCTCCATGAATCCGGCGTTGTGGCGGCAGGGGCAGGATCCGCAGCTTCAGGCGGCGGTTGCACTCGCGATGCGCGAGCTCAAGGGCCACGTTTTCCACGTCGTTCCGCATCCGCCGTATCCGAATCACAATGCGGGATCGCCTCTTGGCAATTCTTCGACCCACTGATCGTGCTGGACGCCGGACGCGCGCGAATTCGGGTCAGGGCGAGACAAGGGTTTGATCTGGCGGGTGGGGCGTCTCCCCGAACGGGCGGTAGAACGAGGTAGCGACTGGCTTGCGGTCTGGCGAGGCTGCAGGACGGAGTTCAGCAGGATCGGTTCGGGAGCGGGATGCGCAGGGGCTGCAGGAGTATTGGTCTCGCATGAGTAGCAGAATTGGTGCGAAGGTCCGGGGTGCCCGTCCATTGAAACGGTTGCCGACCGGATCTGCGGCGGAAACCGTCGCATGTGTGTTGGTTGCAGTGAGTCTGGCGGGGTGCGCGGCGCTGAAGGGTCCGGGTCCGGTCCATAGCGTGCAGTGTACCCATGGTTGCGTTCAGGCACCGGCGAGCCTTCGACAGAAACTCATCTCCGGTGACGTCGCGGCAGAGCTCGCGATGGCCAGACGGGAGCGTGCAGCGGGGCGCTATCCGGATGCGCAATTCTGGTTTCATCGCGCGGCGGTGGCCGGGAACGCCCGGGCGCAGTTCAACGTCGGCTTCGACTATTCCGTGGGCCGCGGCGTGGCCCGCAACAGCGTCACCGCAGCTCAGTGGTACCGGAAGGCGGCCGATCAGGACGACCTCTCTGCCGAGATCAATCTTGCCGCAGCCTATTACACCGGCAGGGGCGTCGAACAGAATTACGCCCGAGCAAACGCCCTGTATCGCAAGGCGGCCGCACAGGGGAATGTGGCCGCAGACTTGGTGCTTGCCTATGATTATCAGTCGGGGCGCGGCGTGAAGCGCAGCGACGCGCAGGCGCTTCACTGGTTCCGGCAGGCCGCCTTGCGTGGGGATGCCAAAGGGGAGTACGGCGTCGCGGTTGCGTATCAGTACGGAAGGGGCGTTGCGCAAAGCTATTCAAAGGCGAACCTCTGGTTCCGCAAGGCAGCGATGCAGGGGTTGGCCCAAGCGCAGTACGCGCTCGGTTACAACATTGGGCGCGGATTTGGCGTCCGGCAGAGTTATGCGACCGCAAACTACTGGTTTCGCAAAGCCGCCATTCAGGGACTTCCGGCGGCGGAGGGGGCGCTCGGTGTCGATGAGGTGGCGGGTCGGGGATGCGTGGCCAATCCCGTCAAGGGCAATTTCTGGTTGCGCGAAGCGGCCGCTCAGGGGGTGGCGTTCGCTCAGTACACTCTCGGGGGCGACTACCAGGTAGGACGTGGCGTTGCGCGCAATGCGGCCAACGGGCATTACTGGTTCCGCAGAGCCGCGCAGCAGGGGTTTCCGCTCGCAGAGGCCGAGCTGGGGATCGACTACACGCTGGGTCGCGGAACCGCGCAGGATTTCCCCAAAGCCTACGTCTGGTTGCGCAAGGCTGCGACCCAGAATGTCGCGCTCGCCGAGTACTATCTCGGCGGCGCATATTACGAGGGGCGCGGGATTGCGAGAAATGTCGCGAAGGCGCATCTGTGGTGGGCCAAGGCGAAGCAACACCGGTATGTATCCAATGTGACTCGATGGTGCCGGTTGCAGACGAAGTCGGGGGCGTTTGCACGCCGCTACAATCGCGCCATTCAGGTGTCGGACAAAGATCGCGTGCCGGGCACGAGCCCGCCGCGCGTCAAGAAGGGCTTCCCGATGACCTGCGGGTTTTACCCGGAAATTGCCCAGGTGCTGCACGAGCAGGGCGTGGCGATCGTGCACATCTGCATCGGCAAGGACGGTC
>JAKADE010000389.1 GCA_021820785.1 Pseudomonadota bacterium | reverse complement strand
CACGTACTCAGCAAGCCGCCGAAGGTACGTGAACTGCGTGCGGTGCTCGCGCGCTGCCCGTAAACGCACCGCGCCGCCTGGACCGTCGCAGCGCGTGACGGTCAGGTTAAGGCGCCCTACCCTAGGCCGAGAGCGGCTCTGTGCATCGCACTGGCTACGCGATGTGCGGTGGCCGGGGCCACCTTCTGAACCTGGGGCGCTCGCGCGACGCCGGGCTCTGACGAGCGAGTTGCCCTGGGTGGAAGCGGGTCGCTCGCTTCACGGTTTGGGCGGATCGACCGACATCGATTTGACGTGCGTGTCATGCATGCTCGGGGCCGAACGATGTGCTCCGGAGCCCGTTGCGCAATGAGTCTGATCGCACGCGTTCGTGTTGTGCGCCGTGCGAGCCGGCTGGGGCAGCGTATCGATTGCCGCCAGCGCCTTCTTCTGCGCCGGCGTGAGCACCCCGGCGTAGAACTTGTGGAACTGCGCATTGGTGGCCGGAAGATCCTTCTTGCCGTTCCAGGTGGATCCGGCCGGCAGCCGGTTCTGTACCGCACGCGCTTGTGCGAGCACCGCGCCGAGCCCCGGTGCCTCGGGGCCCGAGACCGGCACCGGTATGCCTCGGGGGTGCCTGACGAGTTCAGCCACGCGATGCCAATCGATCTTCTGCCGGTGCCGCCACAGCTCCACCCGCTCGGCGCGGGTGAGTAGCGTCGGGACAAGACGCCGCCAGTCCTTTCTCCAGGGCCGCTTGTCTCCCTTCAGGGGTCCGTAGGCCACCATATAGAGCCGTCCATGCTTCCACCCGAACAGGTACGGCTGGTCGACGACACGCACCTCGGTGCCATTCGGCACCATGTAGAAGAGTTGCTTGATGTCTTCCGGGAACAGGTGAACGCAACCGTGACTCACGCGCCAGCCGACGCTGACCGGCTTATTGGTGCCATGGATGAGGTAGCCGGGCCAGCCGAGGTGCAACGCATAGTTGCCGAGCGGATTTTCCGGACCTGGGCCGACCACTTTCGGCAGGGGCGCCCCTTCCTTTGCGTGCTCGACAAGAATTGACGCCGGCACGATCCAGACCGGGTCCTTCTCATGCGAGATCACATGCGTCACGCCTTGCGGCGTGACGAACCCGCGCCGGCCAATGCCGACCGGGTGCGTGATGACGATCTGAGGTTCTCCGCGCTTGTGCGCAGGGTAATAGAACAGCCGCAGCGCCGCGAGGTTAACCACGATGCCCCGATGCGGCGCATCCGGAAGGATGAATTGCGTCGGCAACACCACTGGAGTGCCGACGGGCGGGATCCAGGCGTCGACGCCGGGATTGGCCCGCGTCATTTCGAGATACCCCAGGTTGAAGCGTCGGCCGATGTCGGTCAGGGTCTGGCCCTTGAGAACCTTCACCACCTGCACCGCACCAATCATGTCTTGACCCGGCGCGAGGTCGAACTTCTCGGTCTGGACCGGCAACGGCAATGGCGGTGGCGGTGGCGGAACCACTTTCGCCGGCGCGGGCGGGGGCGGCGGGGGTGACCGCAGCGGCGGTCCGAGCAGCGCGCAGGCGCTGGTCGTCAGCGCGACGCTGGCGGCCAATACGAGACGAATAGACGAGGTTCTCATCGCTGAATTATGGCACTCCGAATTGCGACCGACCCAGTCTGTCTGCGATTCGCTACAGGCCGGAGATTCGCGTCGA
Organism: Pseudomonadota bacterium; assembly: GCA_021820785.1. The sequence continues at coordinate 2,288 of JAKADE010000389.1, read as the reverse complement.
TCGGAACGGGGGCTGTTCTGAAATCTATCTGGGGCGGGATCTGCCTAGCATCGACCTTACCGGACGCACCCTGAATAGAGCCTGACCGCGCCGCCAAGTTCAGCCGGAGATCGCACGGGGATCAAAATAAAGAGATCCCCGATGAAGCCGGTCCGTCCGGCGCGCATGTCCAAAGGAGTGTCGACGGTCATTACCCTCCCGGCGCGGCTGCGTCGAATCGGCACTCAATCAACGCCGGCGCTGGGTCGTCCCGCCCGAAGACACGGACTTTTTTGACCCTGCGCTTGCCGTTTGCGGCGCGCATGCGCAGGATGTGCCCATGCGCTGGCGTGAACGGCGGACCCTTCGGACCGCATTGACCCCATCATCCGTGGCACCCGGAGGTGGCAGGCCGTTCCGCGCCGCCGCCGGCATCGCAGTGGTGTGCGCCGGGACGCTCTTGGCGGCAGGTTGCTCTGCACCGCCTCGCCAGCGGATCGTACGGGTGCACACCGCCGCCGGACTCGAACGAGCGGTCGTGGCGGCTAATCGCTGGGGCGGGCATGTTCTGATCCACCTCGCCCCTGGGACGTACGCGCTGACTGAGACGCTCGTCGTCACCGCGCCGGACGTGACGCTCGAAGGGCAGCCGGGTGCGCGCAGGCGAGTCATCGTCCAAGGCGATGGCATGAGCGCCGCGGCACGGATCGGCAACCTCATCCGGGTTTCCGGCTCGCACTTCACGTTGAGCGGCATGACGCTGCGACGCAGCCGCTGGCACCTGATTCAGATCGCCGGCGAGGACGGCGCCGAAGCCCCCGTGATCCGCGACTGTGTATTGGAGAATGCCTACGAACAACTGATCAAGGTGAGTGACAGCGCGGCGCATCCCGGCGCCACGGCCAATGACGGGATCGTGGAGCACTGCGTTTTTCAATACACCGCGGGCATCGGCCCCGAGTACTACATCGGGGGCATCGACGCCCACGGCGCCAAGCACTGGATCGTCCGCGATAATATATTTCGCAACATTGCCAGCCCCTCGCGCGCCGTCGCGGAGTTCGCGGTGCACTTTTGGGACGGATCGGCCGACGATCTCGTCGAGCGCAATCTCATCGTCAACTGCGACCGCGGCATCGGTTTCGGTCTGGACGGCAAACCCAATCACGGCGGCGTGATCCGCAACAACATGATCTATCACGCCGCCGGCGGCGGACCATTCGCGGACACCGGCATCGCGCTCACCGACAGCCCCGGCACACAGGTCTACAACAACACAATTCTGCTGGAGAGCGATTATCCGCGTGCCATCGAATATCGCTTTCCGCTCACGCGAAATGTCTTCATCGCGAACAATCTGACCAACCGAGCGATTGCCGCGCGCAACGGCGGGCGTGCAACCGTGACTCACAACGTCACCGACGCGACCGCGCGCTGGTTCGTGGACGCCGCGGCCGGCGACCTGCGCCTCGCCTCGCCGATACCGCAGGTGGTAGCCGCCGGCGTGCCCATCGCGGCACTGAAAGACGACTTCAGCGGCAATGCCCGTCCCCGTGGACGGGCTCCGGATATCGGGGCCGATCAGTGGTCGGCGCACTGAGCCGGCACCGCCGCTCTCCGGAATCGCGCCGGAGTGCTCCGACCGGCTGACGGACGCCGCTCGGCGCTGCACAGGCTCGCTCCGGCGCGCCGGACCGTCCGGCCGCAGGACAAGGGGGCAGCGCCCCTCGTATGATGGTCCGACTGCCGAAGCATTCAGACGCGGGGATGGCTCATGGGGACGCTATTGAGGACTTCTCGGGCGGCCCGCACTGCTGCACTCATCGCAGCCGCACTCACTGTGGCTGCGCTCTGCCCGGTCCGCGCGGCCCAGAAGGGCCGCTATCGCGCACTGCCGAGCGAGATACCGGCGCACTTCACGCCGGTCACGCGCAGCTTCGATTACGTCCGCCGCGACGTGATGATTCCGATGCGCGACGGCGTCAAGCTCAACACGGAGATCCTGATTCCCAAGGGCATCAAGCATGCCGGCATCGTGCTGACACGCACGCCCTACGACGCCGCTGGCATGACCTCGGGCGGCCACAGCCCGAGACTCGGCGTCGAATTGCGCGGCGATGACGATCTCACCCAGGTGCTGCTGCAGGAAGGCTTCATCCGCGTCGTCCAGGACGTGCGCGGCAAGTTCGGCTCACAGGGCGGTTACGTCATGAACCGCCCGGTGCGAGGGCCCCTGAACCGCACGCCGGTATCCGAGGCCACGGACTGCCGCGACACGATCGATTGGCTGGTCAAGCACGTCGCGCAGA
>JAKADE010000388.1 GCA_021820785.1 Pseudomonadota bacterium | reverse complement strand
TCCGGATTTGTTCATCGCGGCGGCCGAGCGCCTCGGGAGCGACATCCACTCTGCGGTCATCGTCGGGGACAGCATCTGGGACATGCTCGCGGCCCGCCGCGCGCACGGCCTCGGCGTCGGGCTGCTCTCCGGCGGTTACGGCCAGGATGAACTCGAGCGCGGCGGTGCGATACGCGTCTACGAGGATCCGGCCGATATGCTGCGCCACATTGACGAGGTCGGAGGGCGAACCTGACTCGCTCGGCCACAGGGTAGTTGCCGCCATCAAACGAGCGCCGCACTCGCGGCGCGGATCATTTTTTCTCGTGTTCAGGCTCTCGGTGCGCGTCCCCTGCACCACCCGGAACGCCTTTGAGCACCGCTTCGTTCATCCAAGCGACAGGGCCTGCGAGGGACTCGCCGTCCGCGACTCGTCAGGCCCGATGACGGCCCGCTGCTCGAGGCGCCGGATACCCCTGAGCGCTCACACCCCGATCCGGCGCTCCTCGCGCACAGCTGGCGCAGGGAGCGCCGCTTTGCATCAGCCAACGTTCGTCCAAGCTCGCCACCGCCATCGGCTTGCCTTCACCTGCTCTGCTCACCGTGGCAGCACAGACGGCCACGCGCAGCGGAAGGACGGTACTCGCCGCATATGCGTGCACCACCGAATCTTTGTGTCCTCGCGTACAGACCCCATGGCGTCCCTCGGGCTATTTTCCCCCTTGTTGTCGCTCGGCACTGTTCGTGCCTCGCGACGGTAGCGTGCCGAGCGCACGCCGAAAAACGGATGACAGGAGCACGCATGAGTATCAACAAAGATCAAGTCAAAGGCCGGATTCAGAAATCGAAAGGCAGCGTCAAGCAGGCTGCCGGGCGTGTGACCGGAGACGCCAAACTCGAGGCCGCCGGGAAAACACAGAAGGCGCTTGGGACCCTACGAGCGAAGTACGGGGATGCAAAGCATCGCTGACCTCTCGTCCGCGGGCGACGCGCACGGACCTAGACACATCCTCTGATGGAAGAGCCGAGCAGAGCATACGATTGCCCACTCGCGCGCCGCGCTCACCCGCTCGGGACCGACGCGTGTGGCGGGCAGCGCAAACGAGCGGCTCATCGCGGCGCGGCCGACGCCAGATGCGTCCATCACCGAAAGCGCAAAGATGGCGTGGCGACCGAGCAAGACGCACATTGCACAGCGCAGCGGAGCCGACACCGCATCGCTCCTGACAGTCGGTTCGACCTGCAGGTCGCTGCAGCTGCCCCTGCGGGCCGCGCATTCGAATTCGAACCGACACCAACGCCGAGCAACGTCTTTAATTTAACCTCGCACTTTGAATGCGCCCGACGCAAACGCGCAGTCGAACTGCACCGCAGAGCAGTACGCTATGAAGGGCAAGACACGGATCAAATGGCTCGATAAGCCGCAGAAGCACGACTACCCGGCGGCCCACTCGTATCTCAGCCTCATCCTGGACTCACGGGCTGCACACGATGTCACGAACCGGTTGCGGCGGGCGCAGATGAGCAAATTCGCCTCCAAGGACGTATTCCGCGCCTCTCGCTTGTCGCTGCTGGGTGTCAGCAATGGTCATGTACAAAATGTCCGAACCGAAATCATCGAGAAGTCCGCAATATCTCCGCTCCTGCTGTACCGGGATCTACGCAACGGGCGGCTGGTCATTGCCGATGGATATCACCGGCTATGTGCCGTGTATACCTTCGACGAAGATGCGATGATTCCCTGCAAGATCACCTGAGCGCGCAATCGCTTTGACCCGAACCATGCGTATGGCACCACAAGAGGCGTTGCGCATGCTGCGGCCATTTCCGGCCCCAAATTTCACCAACCCCGCACACGAGCCGTATCGTCTCTTTTCGGAGGCATGGGGAACGTTCCTGCTCGTCGTCGTCGCCGCCGGCGCCCCGGTCGTCGGCGCCACCGCCGCTGGCGGGGAAATTACGTTCAGCGCAAAGGTGGTTGCGCCTGGCCTCATGGTGATGGCAATCATCTATTTCATGGGCACGGTGAGCGGCGCGCATCTGAATCCCGCCGTGACCTTGGCGTTTGCCGCGCGGCGCAATTTCCCTTGGCGCCGAGTGCCAGGCTACCTCGTGGCGCAGCTGCTCGGCGGCGTGGCCGCAGCGGCGTTTCTGCGCGCCATGTTCGGCACCATCGCTCTCCTCGGGGCAACCGTACCTGGCCCGGGCATGACGGATGCGAAGGCCCTCGTCATGGAAATTCTGCTCACCACAGGATTGGTCAGCACGATTCTCGGCACGGCTTCCGGCGCGCGCAACATCGGCACGAACGGCGCGATCGCGGTAGGTGGTTACATCGCGCTCGCCGGACTGTGGGCTGCTCCCGTCAGTGGCGCCTCAATGAATCCGGTGCGCTCACTCGCTCCGGATCTTCTGCGAGGCAATTTGACATCGACCTGGATTTACATCGTCGGGCCAATCACCGGAGCGATGATCGCGGTGGCGTTCGAGTGGATATTGAAGGGCGGCGCGACGGCCAGCGGATCCTTGGCAGCCCAGGGTGATTCGCAAAGCGCAGAGAGCCCACCCTCCGACTCCTGAGCAGAAGCCTATCCGCGGGCGAATACCGATCCCAAAATGACTGCGCGCCGCTTCGCTGCAGCAGAGTCAATTGCGCAGCAGATCTCTGCGCCTCGGGGGGAGCGCCACATCGAAGCGCGGGTAACGTCGCGTACACTGCCGCTGCCCCGATCAGCTGCGCTGCAGGTAATCGACCTCGGTCACCATGCCATCCATCATGTGCACGAGGTTGTGGCAGTGCAGCAGCCAGCGGCCCGGCGGTGAGTCGGCCCGGAACCGCCACGTGGCCGTCCCGCCGGCGGGCACGAGTGTCGTGTCCTTCGCGAGCGGGCGACGCAGCCGCTCCCCGGACGCCTCGACGAGTTCGAACACGTGCCCGTGCAGGTGCATCGGGTGACTCATGTCCGTCGGATTCTTGAAGGCGATCTCGACCCAGTCGCCGTGCCGCACGTCGATCTTGGGCGTATGCGGCCAGATCTTCCCGTCGATGGTCCAGTGCGGATTGTCCGGCGTCCCACCGCCCAGCAGGAGCGTGCGCCGGACGTTGGCCGGCCCGAACGGATCCGACGCACCCGCCGCGAGCGGGACGCCGTCACCGGCGAGTCCGTATGTGAACAATTTCGCGCCGGCGAGTGACTGCGGCGGAACCTGCAGTGGATGGGCCACCGCGTCGGACGTGCGAATCACCATCGCCTGGCGGCGTCCGCCGTCCGCGCCCATGAGGCTCTCGAGCAGCCACGCGCCCGGACGGGTCACCTCGAACCAGGCGTCGTAGCGCTCCGCGACGCCAATCCGCAACGCATCGACCGTCACGGGGCGCTCGAGCGGATTGCCATCACTGTGGGTGACCCGCAGCTCATGGTTCGCCAGGCGCACGTAATGCGTCAGGGTCGGGCTCGCATTCAGGATGCGAAGCCGCACGGTCTGCCCGACTTTGACGATCAGCGGGCGGGTATGCGGGTATGCCGCTCCGCTGATGCAATGCGACAGGTACTTCAGCGCATCACCCATCCGCATCGGTCCGGCGGACGAATTCATGCCGCTCATGCCACTCATGCCACTCATGCCACTCATGCCACTCATGCTGCCCATGCCGCCCATGTGCGGCTGCGCCCGCATGCCCGACGCGGTCAGACCGGGCGGCAGATACATCGGTGCATCGCTCTTGCCGGCGAGCGCAGCGTACAGGCTGTGCAGATCGGGCACATCATGCAGGATCAGGACGACTTCGACGTCGGCGCGCGGCTCACGCGGATCCTCGACCAGAAACGCCCCGAACAACCCACGCGCATCCTGATCGCCGTCATGCGAGTGATACCACCGGAACCCCGGCGGATCGGGCTTGAAGGTGTACACGAACTCTCCGCCGTCCGGCACCGGCGCCTGCGTGACATACGGAACGCCATCCATGTCGTTCGGCAGGATCATGCCGTGCCAGTGGATGGTGCTCCCCGA
>JAKADE010000387.1 GCA_021820785.1 Pseudomonadota bacterium | reverse complement strand
ATCACGTTGGAGTCGATGCGACACTGATAATGGGCCCAGTCGTTCCATCCCATCGGTGGGGTCGGCGCAAGGACCCCGGCGGCGTTGGCCACCGGAGCAAATCCAAAGCCAAGCCAAAGCAATGCCTGCAGCAGCATCAAAGTGACGGCGCTGCGAGCGCCGGATCTCGCCAATTTGCGAATCCACCCGACCGGCGAGAGGTGTCTACGACCTACCCGAGCCGAAACCGCAGGGAAAAATGTCATGTACGCCATGTGCGCTCTCTGGATGTATGACCAAGCCAATTGATTCAGCGCGCCTTCGATCGCTATGCCCCGTTCGACCTGCGGTGCGAGGACGTTTCCGCCCAGATCCGCCGTGCCTTCCCAGATGGGCCGCATGCATTCAAGGTCCGACACTCGTCGCCACGGACTTCGAGTGATGCTTCGCACCTCGGCATGCCCCGCCCCCGGACTGGCTATTCGCGCTACCCCACCCAATTGCCGCGGTTGCGCCGGCAATTTGGAACTATTTTTCACGTCGTGGAATATTTTTACAGTTTGACTGCTGCGACGTCAAGCCCGGCACCTTGTGGCACCACAGCACAGCTCCGTACGGAAAGGTGACGCGGATCTCTCCCGGCGCGAGATCGGCACCTGAATTCGATTCTGGTATTTCCGTTGACCTCCGCGTGTCGATCACTGTCGCGAACAGCGGCATCACGTTCCGCCCAACGCCCGCCCCGGACTCAGCTCACCCTCAACGGACCTCAGTGAGGCCGATACCGGGGAACTGAGGCCACACCCTGAGTCTTCTGATGACCGAATTCGCAGCGCCGCACAGACCCGTGAGGCTCACCGCGCCGACGGCCTCAACTCAACGAGTTCCGTCGCGGCGCCGAACACGCACCGCTCGCGAAGATTCCTTACACACCGCGGAATCCCCGCCACAGATCTCCCCGGATCAGTCCGCCGCAGTATTCCCAACGACGCAGACCGATCGAACACCGGACCCACTCGCGCGACACGAGGATATGCACCAGCAGTCAATGCATCATGCACCTTTGAGCATAGCTGGCGTCAATTGTTGGAGATCGAACGCTGCAGCGCCAATTTTTCTCGGACATTTCCCCGGCATCGCCCTACCGTACGTCGCGCATGCAATGTACAATTTCACCGCTTGGTGCATTCTCGAGGAAGGCTCATGAGTAGAAATGCAAGCGTCGGCTGTACCGAACTGCACACCCTCGCCGCCGCGCTTCAGCCCCTTCGCCGCCGCTCGATCGGCAGCAGCTGCGACTGTGTGCCCCATCAGCCTGCAGCTCATCCTGGTGCGACTCGATGAACCGCCGCATTGCGGCCAAATCCGACACCCCCCTCGACGCCTCGCCTGATTCGCACCCGCCCGGCACTGAAAGGAATTTCACGCAAGAAGTTCCTCCGCCACCGCAAGACAGCCACGTTTCCGCTCGCGCTGGTGACTCCGACCGGAACCCAAGGAGTCCGCTGACTCGAGGCTCGCACCCAAGGCACGCTCGACTCGCGTCCCGCTTCTTTCACAAATACTCCGACAGACGTGGGCTCATCGCGCGCGACAAGTGGCAGTGGGCAGTACTCACGGTCGTGCTGCTCGGCGCCACGATGTCTGCGCTCGACGTAACGATCGTCAATATCGCTCTGCCGACGATTAAACATGAATTCGGCTCGACACTCGCCGCCGTCGAGTGGGTCGCCATGGCGTACATGATCGTGCTGGCCCTGGCGCTACCCATCGTGGGTCGACTCGCCGACATCTTTGGCCGAAGCCTCCTGTACAACATAGGCTTCGGCGTATTCATCGTGGGATCCGCGCTATGCGGTTTCGCCCCCGGCATCGTTACCCTGGTCGTTGCGCGTGCACTACAAGCAATCGGCGCCGCACTGTTGCAGGCCAATTCAGTTGCGCTCATCACCCAGGTGTTCCGCAGCCGAGAGCTCGGTCGTGCCCTGGGCGCTCAAGCCGCGGTTCAAGGGACGGCGATGGCGCTCGGGCCGTTCGTCGGCGCAATGCTCATCACCTTCGCGGGCTGGCGCTTCATTTTCTTCGTCAACGTCCCGATCGGAATCGCCGGCGCCTTCGCGGCACATTACATCCTGCCCCGGCATCATCGGCGCCGCCGGGACGTCAAGCTCGACTATCTGGGCAGCACCCTGCTCACCGTAGGACTGATGGCGCTCGTGCTGGCCGTCAACAAGGCCGGATCGGCTGGCTGGGCCTCACCGCTGATCCTCTCCCACCTCATGCTCGGCGTCGTGTGCATCGCGGCATTCGCGATTACCGAGCGTCTCGTGAAGCATCCGACCATCGATCCATCGCTGTTTCGCAGGTACACCATAGCGGCGGGAAATATCACGGCATTCCTGGCGTACTATGTACTGTTTGCCGTTCTGTTCCTGCTGCCGTTCTATTTCGAGGAGGTTCTCGACTACAGCGCCGCGCGCACGGGCATCATGCTGACGGCAGTTCCGTTATCCATGGCGCTGCTCGCGCCGTTCGCAGGCCGCGCCGCCGATCGGCTGGGTTCGCGCAAGTTTCTGGTCGGCGGCTCGCTGTTGCTCGCCTTGGGGTCGCTGTCTCTCGTCTTCGCCAAGAGCACCACGGGACCCGTGCCACTCTTGATCGCGATGCTGATTCTCGGCGCGGGTCTCGGCATGTTCACGCCTGCGAACAACCGCGCCACGATGGCGGCGACTCCACGCGATAAGCTCGGCATGACCGGCGGATTCCTCAACATGATGCGCTCCTTGGGCGTCATCCTCGGAATCGACATCTCCGGCATGTTGTTTCTGGCCGTCAGCGCTGCTCATTCCGCCGCACACAGAGGCGGAGTCGGCGAGGATGGGGAAGCACTGGCGCTGTCCAGCAAGCCCGCGTTCATGGACGGGCTGCACGTGGTGATGATGACGCTCGTGGGTGTCGCGCTGCTCTGCGCGGTGTTCTCATACTTCCGCAAGAACGACAGGGACAAAGAATCCTCTTCTGTGCACATCGAGCCCATGGGCGCCTGAGCAGTCTTCGCGGGCCTGAAACTCGTCTCCGTCCTTTTTGACTCACGCCGCCCCTTTTTGCTCCGGCTTCTAAAAGAGCAACCTCACCGTAGCGCCTCCTCCTGCAGTCTGCAGGACGTCGACGGTCGCACCGTGAGCTGCAGCGATCTGGCGTACCAATGTCAAACCAATGCCGCTGCCGTGTCGCTTGGTAGTGAAAAAGGGCACGAATACCTTCTCGCGCTGATCCAACGGAATTCCCGGACCGTTGTCCGCCACGGAAATGGCGAGCCGTCCGTCTGCACGGCGGGCACACAAGTCGATGCGCCCTTCCGGCGTATCGCGCAGAGCCTCGATCGCATTGCGCACCAGATTGATCAGCGCCTGATCTAGGAGTTCGACGTCCATCGCGAGTTCCAATGTTTCCGGCTCCACCGTACTGGTCATCCGAATTCCCCGCTCCGCGAGATCACCCGCAAGCAGTCGATGGATACGGGCAAACAGGCGCTGCACCGGCACGACCACCATCTGGGCCTCCAATGGCCTGGTCAGCCGGCGATGACTGCTCACGAAATGCAGAAGCCCTTCACTTCTGCGCGTTGCTGTCTCCAGAGCTTCCAGAGCATCCGTCAAGGTCTTGGTTCGAGGATCGTCTAGCGCAAATTGCGCGACGACCTCTCCCACCAAATCACGCGCTATGGCCGAGAGAGACGAGACTGGTGTGAGGGAGTTCATCACTTCGTGCGCCATGACCCGGATCTGGCCAGCGAATTGCAGCCGCGCGGTGCGCACCTCGAGAATCTCGTGCTCATGGACTTGCTCGCGTGGCGTGACACTCAGGCTCGCCGGCCGGAGGTGCTCTACTTGCGGCGCGTCAATCAGGATGAGAACCGCGCGACAATCAGGATGAGAGAACTGTCCCGGCGGGGAGGTTCGAGGGCGTAGCCCGAGAAGCTCCCCGCCGGGGCGGCGGTCCGCCCCGGGTGGGGCG
>JAKADE010000386.1 GCA_021820785.1 Pseudomonadota bacterium | reverse complement strand
GGCGATCGGCGCGGCCCGTCCGCTGAACACCACGAGCGCGGCGAACACCACCCCGAGCAGACTCTCCCCGACGATCAGCCCCGAGGCGAGCAGCACGCCGAGCTGCTTGATCGCCTCGGCGCGCGGACTGCGCTCGGCGCGCCGGTTGAACCACCAGCCGACGAGCGAGCCGACCACGATCATCAGCGTGCTCGAGGTCGGCAGGTAGATGCCGAGCCCGACCGCAAGCGGCGGAATGCTCACCGAGGTGAAGATCCGTCCGAGGAGCCAGTCGAGCGCGATGAGCACGAGGCCGATGCCCCCGCCGGTGAGAATCGCGGTCCAATCGATGTTGTGCTGAATGACGCCCTGGGCGAGCGCGGAGATCAGTCCGGCCTGCGGGGCGGGCAGCGCGTGCGCGGGATTGACGCCGGGCGCGCCGAGAAAGCCGTATGCATGATTGACCAGATCGAGCACCGGCGGGATCACGAGCGCCCCGGCAATCACGCCCACCACGAGCGCCCACTGCTGTTTCGAGGGCGTCGCATCGACGAGCTGACCGGTCTTCAGGTCCTGCAGGTTGTTGTTGGCGATCGAGGCGACCGCGAACACCACCGAGGTGACGAACAGCGCGAAGGCAACCAGCGCGCGGCCAGCGTCGGCCGGGAGACCCGACTTGACGATGAACACCAGCAGCGCGGCGAACAGCACCACCACCAGGATGCCGACGCCCGAGAGCGGACTGTTCGACGAGCCGATGAGCCCGGCCATGTAGCCGCACACGGTCGAGACCAGAAAGCCCATCACGGCGACGAAGATCACCCCGCCGATCGACAGCAGCAGCGCGTGCGCGCCGAGTCCGCTGGTGCGGCTGAAGTGCCACAGCAGCCAGGCCACCGGCACCAGGCAGGCGAGCGAGATCAGGCCCACGGTCCCGACCGGGATGTCGTGCTCGGTACGCGGCAGGGTGTGGCCCTGGCCGCTCTTGCGCGCGCGCGAGGAAGCCATCGCCCCGGAGAGCCCCTTCAGCACCGGCTTGACCAGGGTGCCGAGCGTCCAGATCGCGGCCATGCCGATGGTGCCGGCCCCGACGAAGCGCACGTAGTGATCCCAGGCGCCCTGGGCCGCAGCCGCGGCCGCACCGGGGGCCGGATGCAGCATCAGGAAGTGCGGCACGCCCCAGCCCCAGCCGATCACCGCGCCGATCAGCATCGCGATGCCGACCGCGGGGCCCACCAGGTGACCGATCGCGAACAGCGCAAACGACAGGCTGAAATCGAATCCGCTCGCGGCGCCCGATTTGCCGATGCGGAAGTAGCGCACCACGTCGCTGGTGAAGATCTGCGTCTGCACCACGACGTAGAAGGCGGCCGAGACCAGTGAGCCGACCACGACCGCCTTCAGCCCCGCCCCGCCGGTCTCGACCGCCTCGATGTCCGCGTTGCGGGCCTGACCGGAGCCGACCTTGAGCACCTCCGCACAGGCCACCCCCTCCGGGTACGGCAGGTCCGAATCGGTCACCAGCGCCCGGCGCAGCGGGATGGTGTACATGACCCCGAGGATGCCGCCGGTGGCGCACACCAGGAAGGACATCCAGAACGGGAACCCGGTCCACCAGCCGACGATCACCAGCCCCGGCAGCACGAAGATGATGCTCGAGAGGGTCCCGGCGGCCGAGGCCACCGTCTGCACGATGTTGTTCTCCTGCAGGGTCGCCCCGCTGAGCGCACGCAGGATGCCCATCGAGATGACCGCGGCAGGGATGGAAGTGGAGAAGGTGATGCCGGCCTTGAGGCCGAAGTACACATTGGCCGCGGTGAACACCAGGGTGATGAGCACCCCGATGACCATGCCGCGCAGGGTGAACTCGCCGAGCGCACCGGCGCTCTCGGATGCAGGTGTGGTCATTATTCGGTTCTTTCGCGTCACCGAGAGCGCGCGCCGCCGGCGCGTCACCCCCCTATGGGCGCACCTTAGCCGATCTGGGCCGGGGTGTCTGCCCCGCGCCGCGGCGCGCGGCCGGGCCGAGCAGGACCTCGCGCAGCACGAGCGCATGGTTGTGCTCGGGATCGCGCGCACCGTAGAGCAGCGTCACCGGCCCGCGCGCGGCTGCCGCGCGCAGCTCCTCGATCGGCGCGCTCTGGGTCGCGAGCTCAGCGCGGTAGCGGCGGCGGAATTCGTGCCAGCGCTCGGGGTCGTGGCCGAACCAGCGGCGCAGCGCGGCGCTCGGGGCGAGCACCGGCATCCAGGCATCGAGCGCGGCACGCTCGCGCGTCATGCCGCGCGGCCACAGCCGGTCCACGAGCACCCTCAGGCCGTCGTCTCCGGGCGGTTCATAAATGCGGCGGACGCGAACGTCCAATCGTGGGCCGTGGCGCATAAAATGCCTCCAAGCCTTTGTTTATAAAGCCTTTAATATATTACATTCCAGTGTCACAAAATCGTCATATGGCCAGCGTACGCTACCGCGCCGTAGAGAATTCTCCTGTGCCACTCGCATCCTACAGTTCTGCAAAAGGTACTCCCATGAGCATGAAATCCGGCCCCGCCCGGCGGCGGGCTTCCCTGATCCTCACGGCCACCCTGGCGCTGTGCACGATGGCGGGCGCGCACGCCGCCATGGCCGCGCAGGAGCGTCTCCTGGAGACAGGCTCCTCGCTGCTGTACCCGCTGTTCAACCTGTGGGTCCCGGTCTACGCCAAGTCGCATCCCGGCGTACAGATCACGACCCAGTCCACCGGCAGCGGCACCGGCATCTCCCAGGCCATCTCGGGCATCGCCCAGATCGGTGCCTCGGACGCCTACATGAGCCCCGCCCTGGTGCGCATGCACCCGACGATGCTGAACATCCCGCTCGCCATCTCCTCGCAGATGATCAACTACAACGTTCCGGGCCTGAACCGCATCCACCTGAAGCTGAGCGGTCCGGTGCTCGCCGCGATGTACTCCGGCCGCGTGCGCTACTGGAATGATCCGATGATCGCGCGGCTGAACCCCGGCGTGCGTCTGCCGCACAAGCAGATCGTCCTGGTGCACCGCACCGACGGCAGCGGCGACACGTTCATCTTTACGCAGTACCTGTCGTTCAGCACCCCGGCGTGGATGAACTCGGTGAGCTACGGCACCTCGGTGAGCTGGCCGGCCGTCGAAGGCGGCATCGGCGCCGAGGGCAACCCGGGCATGGTCAACGCCTGCAAGGGCACGCCGTACTCGATCGCCTACATCGGCATCAGCTACAAGAGCGCCACCGAAAAGGCCGGCCTCGGCGAAGCGGCCATCCAGAACCGCGCCGGCGAGTTCGTGCTGCCGACCCCGGTGACCGTGCAGGCCGCGGTGAACGCCACGGCGGCGCACACGCCGCGCAACGAGCGCATCAGCCTGATCTTCGCCCCGGGCAAGAACTCCTACCCGATCATCAATTACGAGTACGCGATCGTGAACGCGGCGCAGCCGAATCCGCAGACTGCTGCGGCGCTGCGTGAGTTCTTCAACTGGGCGCTGAGCCCGCGGGACGGCAACTCCCCGCACTTCATGAAGTCCGTCGGCTTCGTGGCCCTGCCGGCCCCGATCGTCGCGCTGAGCAAGGCGCAGGTCGCGATGATCCACTGAGGAGGCCCACCCCCTCGAGGCCGGTCGCGCCCCGCACGGATGCGGGGCCGCGGCCGGCCTTCTCTCGTGCACGTACCCGTTGCATCGCCGAAGCGGAGCGGCCATCCTTGCCCGCCATGAAGTTCAGAGTCTGGCTCGCCCTCGTCGCGGGCATCCTGCCTGCCACCCTCTTCGCCATCCTGGTCTTCCTGGCGCTGTATTCCTGGCCGGCCATGCACTTCAATGGCTGGGGCTTCGTGTTCCGCGACGTGTGGAACCTCGGCAATCTCTACGCCGATCCGATCGTGCGCCACGGCGTACAGGTCCAGCCGGGCGCCACCTACGGCATCCTCTTTCTGGTCGTCGGCACGCTGCTCTCGACCCTGATCGCGCTCGCCATCGCCCTGCCGATGGGCGTCGGTGCGGCCATCT